>CAMHIV010000010.1 GCA_946185185.1 uncultured Treponema sp.
ACCACGACGACGACATTAATCTTTTGCGAATAATTAATGTTCCAAGACGAGGAATTGGTCGTGCCGCAATCCAGGTAATTAATGATGAAGCCGCCGCATTGGATTCCACATTATGGACAGCAATTCAGTCTCTTATTCAACGGGAAGACAGCCCGGCAAAGGAAGAATTAAAGGAAAACCTTGAAGAATTTGTAAATCTGATTGAAGAAAACCGCAAAAAACTTTTAAGCGGCCGCGGTCTTGCGCAAAAAGTTCGGGATCTTGTAGACCAGATTGACTACAAAAGTTATCTTGTGTCAGAAAATCCAAAAAGCGAAAAAGCAGTAAGCTTTAAGCTCAGAAATATAGAATTTTTTATTGAACTTCTGGACAGATTTGAAAATAATCCGGATAACCCGAATCCGAACCTTTACAACTATCTAAACCGCATTACCCTTTCCAGCAATGAAGCTGACGACGAAAACAGCAAGGGAAAAGTAAACCTGATGACAATTCACGCTTCTAAAGGATTGGAATTTCCGGTAGTTTTCATTGCGGGCGCGGAAGAAGGCTTGATTCCACACCAGCGGAGTGTTGACGAAAACGGCGGCGATGTAGAAGAAGAACGAAGACTTTTTTATGTTGCAATTACACGAGCCCGGGACAAGCTTTTGATTTCAAGCTGTATGCGACGGCGCCGACAGATGCAGATTATTGAATGTACTCCAAGCCGCTTTTTGGATGAAATTCCTGCAAATCTTGTTGAATATCACGAACCTCAGAAAGAACTTTCGATGGAAAAGACACACGATATACTGGCAAATATGCTGAAGCAGTTCAAAATCGACGGATAAAAAACAGGATGGTTTTGAGCGACACTTCGACAGGCTCAGTGACCGCTCAGAGACCACCCTTCGACAGGCTCAGGGACCGCTCAGTGAACTCAACCACCACATTTAGACGGCCCCTTCGATGAACTCAGGGACCACCCTTCGACAGGCTCAGGGACCACCCTTTTCCGAAAAATTATACGCGGAACTTCAGTTTTTTACCGGTTCCGACATAAAGTTCTTTGCGCTGTTCTGTAATTACATCATCAGAAATGTAGTCATCAAAACTCATCATGCGGTCAATAACACCGTTTGGAGTAATTTCTACAATTCGGTTTGCAATAGACTGAATAAATTCGTGGTCGTGGCTGGTGAACAGAACTACGCCAGGGAAATTTATAAGCGCTTCATTCAAAGACTGAATTGCTTCAAGGTCGAGATGGTTTGTAGGGTCATCCATGATGAGAACGTTTGCGCCGCTAAGCATCAGTTTACTGAGCATACAGCGAACCTTTTCACCTCCGGAAAGAACCTTTACCTTCTTGAGAGATTCATCACCGCTGAAGAGCATTCGTCCAAGGAATCCACGTACATAGGCGTCATCCTGTTCCTTTGAATACTGCTTCAGCCAGTCTGTAATGTTATAGTTGTTTGCAAAATATTCAGAATTATCACGAGGAAGATAAGTGTGACTTGTTGTCTGTCCCCAGAAATATTCACCATCTTCCGGCTTTTTTACTTCGTTGATAATATCGAACAATGCAGAAATTGAATTGTGTTCAATACCAACAAAAGCGATTTTATCAGTTCGGTGAACAGTGAGGCTAAAATCTTTAAGAAGCTGAGTGCCTTCTTCGTCCTTAAAATTGAGTTTACGCATTTCAAGAACATTGTTTCCGATTTCGCGGTCCGGCTTGAAGTTTACATAAGGGAACTTGCGGGTTGAAACAGGAAGATCTTCAACTGACTGAGCAAGTTTGTCGTAAATCTTTTTGCGGCTGGTAGCCTGTTTTGATTTTGCAGCGTTTGAACTAAATCGAAGAATGAATTCCTTTAAGTCTTTCATCTTATCTTCTGCTTTTTTCTGCTGTTCTTTTGCCTGACGCTGCATTACCTGAGTCATCTGGTACCAGAAATCGTAGTTTCCGGCAAACTGAGTAATCTTTCCGTAGTCAATATCACAGATGTATGTACAAACTGTATTCAAAAAGTGCCGGTCATGGCTTACAACAATTACAGTGTTTTCAAATTCCAAAAGGAAGTTTTCGAGCCAAGTAATTGATTCAATATCAAGACCGTTTGTAGGTTCGTCCAAAAGCAGAATGTCTGGATTTCCGAAAATTGCCTGTGCAAGAAGAACGCGAACCTTCTGGCTTTCATCAAGCTCGCTCATCATTTTGTCATGAAATTCTTCTTCAAGTCCAAGTCCAGAAAGCATCTGTTCAATCTGGTTTTCAGCTTCGTATCCGCCGATTTCACCAAATTCACCCTGCATTTCTGCAGCTTTCATACCATCTTCATCAGAAAAATCCGGTTTCTGATAGATTTCATCAATTGCCTTGCTGAGCTCGTACAATTTTGGGAAACCCATCATAACTGTATCTTTTACAGAATATTCATCGTAGGCAAAGTGGTCCTGTTTTAAAACAGCCATTCGCTCGCCGGTAGAAATTGTAATTGTTCCGGAATCGTGTTCAAGGTCGCCTGAAAGCACCTTTAAAAAAGTTGATTTTCCGGCTCCGTTTGCTCCGGTAATTCCATAGCAGTTACCGTTTGTAAATTTAAGGTTTACATCCTTAAAAAGTGGTTTTTCACTGAATCTTACGCTTACATCACTAACTGTAATCATTTAATATCGTTCCTATTATCTTCCAAAGAATGCTTTTATGCGGGCAAAAAGTCCCTTCTTTTCCGGCTGGTTTGAAACTGCCTTACGGTTCTTTGCATACTTATTATTCTTGATATTTGTATATCCGCCCTTGTTGTAGTGCTTTTTGTATTCTGAACCACTATTTTTTGAAGATTTTGAAGGAGTTCCATATTTTTCTTTGTAAAGCTTCATGCGCTCTTCGAAAGAAAGATTTTCCATTCCGGCGATTTCTTTTTTGTCGAATTTTCGATTTTTCTTGAAATCTTTTTTATAGCCGTCTTTCTTGGAACCATCTTTGCGGTAGTCTTTCTTTCCTTTGTAGCCCTCATTATACTCAGACTTATATCCATCTTTCTTATCGTAGCGGCTACCTTTTCCACGATTGCCAGAACCTGAACGATACGAACCTTTTTTGTCCCCGTGACCTTTTCCGCCATGGCGATCATAATCGTCATCGTCGTGCCAATTTTCAGTTTTGATGTATACACCGGCCGATTTATCTTCAACCATCTGTTCCGGATATGCAACTTTTGCAGGAATAGACATTTCGATATAGCGTTCAATTGCTGGAAGACTGTAAACATCCTGTTCAGAACAGAAAGTATAAGCTTTTCCAGATTTTCCTGCACGGGCTGTACGGCCGATTCGGTGAACATAATTTTCTGCTTCGTTTGGAAGATCGTAGTTAATTACCATTGCAAGATCATCAACATCGATTCCGCGGGCTGCAACATCAGTTGCAACAAGCATTTTTACTTCACCGGCTTTAAATGCCTTCAAAATCTGAAGTCGTTTTGACTGTGGAAGGTCACCGATAAGGAATTCTGCTTTAAGACCGTTCATAGCAAGGCGTTTTGCAGTTACTTCGCAGCTTCGTTTTGTATTACAGAAAATAATTACACTTTCAGGATTTTCATGTGTAAGAATTCCCAAAAGAAGCTTCATTTTTTCATCACTTGAAACGTGAAGAAGTTCCTGATCGATTTCTGAAACTGTAATATTTTCGGCTTCAATTTCGATTTCTTTTGGATCGCGGGTATATTCCCATGCAAGATTCTTTACGTATGTGTTCAAGGTTGCAGAGAAAAGCATTGTCTGGCGGGAATCATTTGCTGGAATAAATTTCATTATTTTGCGGAGATCCGGATAGAATCCCATATCAAACATGCGGTCAGCTTCATCTACTACAACAAAACCAACATCTGCAAGAGAAAGATTTCCTCCTTCCTGAAGATCGATAAGACGTCCAGGAGTTCCTACGATAATATCAACGCCTTTTTTGATTGCAGCAATCTGTTTTTCGTAGCCTACACCGCCATAAACACTGAAGGCTTTAAAACCTGAAGCGGAGCAAAGAGTTTTTGCTTCTTCTTCAACCTGAACAGCAAGCTCGCGGGTTGGAACCATAATCAATGCTTTCTTTCCTTTATTTGCTTCGTTTGAAAGCATTTCTTGTATTATAGCAACAAGGTAAGCTGCAGTCTTACCGGTTCCTGTCTGAGACTGAACATACAAGTCCGAACCGTCCTGCGACATCTTTAAAACCTGTTCCTGAACAGGAGTGCAGGTAACATAACCTGCGTTTTCAAGGCCTTTTAAAAGACTTTCGTTTAAATTAAATTCAGAGAAATTCATTCTTTAATTATAGTGTTTTTGTGGGTGATATGCAAACCCGCAGAACGGCACCTACAATTTAATCTGGCGCGGTAAACCGTCGTTTATGATAGGATTCAACTCGCCCTGGATGAGAGGGCGGATGTAGTGGACGGCTTCTTCGGTTACGTAGTCTTCTGTTATCCAGTCGAGAGGGACAGTTTTTTCTACGTTTGCGATATTGTGCACATCTGCAAGTTCATAGGTTACTTTGTACGGAACATTGCTTACGCGCTTCATGCAGACAACCTTTCCTGTTTCAAGATCGAACATTGCCGCATTAACTGCAGTTGCCCCGCAGTCAAAAGCTTCCTCAATATCGGTAAGGCTTGCAAAATGGCTTGCACAACGCTGAAGTGTAGAAATTTCAATGGCACGAGCCTTGATATTCATAGTTGATTTAATAAGATTTTCAAGATACTTTGCTGAACCACTCATCATCTTGTGACCGAATGCATCTACAGCAGCATCATCAGCACCAAGTTCACAGACAAAACGGCCGTCGCTGAGTTTTACCCCTTCACTGAGAGCAACAACGCAATACTTTTTGTTTTCAACAACTTCTTTTACTCGGCGCATGAAAAAATCAACGTCAAATGGTTTTTCAGGGAGGAAAATAAGATCTACGCCTTCTGAATCTTCTCCGCAGACCAAAGCGGCACTTGCTGTAAGCCAGCCGGCATTTCGTCCCATGATTTCTACAATTGTAACCGCAGGACAGTCGTAAATGCGGCAATCGCAGACAAGTTCCTTGAGGGTTGTTGCAATGTATTTTGCGGCACTTCCAAAGCCCGGAGTATGATCGGTCATTGCAAGGTCGTTATCGATTGTTTTTGGAACTCCCATAAAGCGGATAGGACTATTAATTTTCTTTCCGTAATCAGAAAGCTTTTTGATTGTATCCATTGAGTCATTTCCGCCAATGTAAAAGAAATAAGAAATTTCCAGAACTTTGAGTTTTTCAAAGATTTTTACATAGATTTCTTCGTCTGCTGAAATTTCAGGAAGTTTAAAGCGGCAGGAACCCAAATAAGATGCTGGAGTTCGCTTTAAAAGATCTATATCAATGTTGTAAGGGAGCTTATCATCCAAGTCCACATATTCGTCATTCAAAAAGCCCTTAATTCCATGAAGCATTCCAAAAACTTTTCCTACGCCAAGATCCTTGGAAGCCTTAAAAACACCTGCAAGAGTTGAATTAATTACACATGTCGGACCGCCCGACTGACCTACAATTACATTTCCTTTCATAGTTTCCTCGTGTGCACTATAGCACAATATTAGAATTACTGCCACATGCAAAAAAAATGTTATTAGTCTTAATTTCAAGTTAAATGAGTTTTCATTAAAATTGGCTACCAGTCGCAAAACGATGATGCAAAAACGTGCACTAGTGCACTACACGCTGTTTATGGCATAGGAACGAGCAAAACTCCGTTTTGATTGCTAGTTTTTGCTAGCAAAAACTAGTAGTAACGGTGGAATAATTTTAATTAATCCCTGAATTATAACCGTTACCAGACGGCCATAAACAGAGTGTTTTTAATCATCGCTTCGCTCCTTCGCGCCAATTTTTATTAATCCCGGAATAACTTGAAATTAGGTCTATTAGCAGACAGTGGATTCAAGTACAACGGCGACTCCATCTTCATCGTTTGAAAGTGTTGTTTCGTCGGCGGCGAGTTTTACTTCTTCAATGGCATTTCCCATGGCAATTCCGCGGCCACACATTCTTAGCATTCCGATATCGTTGTGATCATCGCCAAAGGCAATAATATTTTCGCAGGACACGTCAAGGTATTCGCTCATAAACTTAATTGCGTTTTCTTTTGTTGCCGCCGCGCAGGAAAACTTAAACCAGGGAATATCCGAAAAAGGAAGAACATCACAGTCGGGAACAACAGAAGCAATTTTATCTGCAATTTTGCGATCAGCAGTCTTAACGCAGATTTTCATGGCGGGAATTTTAAAATCCTTAAAATCATCGTAGTCAGACCACCAGGCATAATCAGTGCTTTTATCTTCACGACGGTTCCAGAAAATTTTATCCAGAGTATCCAGTGTGATTTCGGCATCTTCGCCACAGCATTCATAAGCGCGAGACAAAATGCGGCGGGTTTCATCCAAAGAAAAAGTCCAGGAATTTACATTTTTGTCTTTGTACACAAAACTTGCGCCGCCGTTACAAATCAATATGTCGGGTTTAATTTTTTCTTCAAAAGGAACAATGTTCGCCCTTCCCCGGGAAGTTGAAAAACCGATAAGGATTCCTTTCTGACGGCATTTTTCAAGAACAAAAGCTGTATAGTCAGAGATAGTTTTATCTGAACGAAGAAGAGTTCCGTCCAGGTCGCACAAGATGATTTTTGTTTCCATATTTTTCCTACTCCGCTGCATGACAAGTATAGCCCTGAGTTTTGCACTCTTCTTTTGCAAGAGAACAGCGGGGAGCAAAAGGACAGCCGGGTTCCGGAGAAGCGGGATCTGTCACACGTCCGGGGATTGAGTTCATTCGGGCGGTGGTATAATGACTTCCGAATTCCGGAATTGCACCGACAAGTGCTCTTGTATACGGATGCGACGGCGAAGAAATTATTTTTTTTGCGTCGCCGGTTTCCATAATTTTTCCGCCGTACATTACTGCAATTCTGTCGCTGATTTCTGCAACCAGATTAATATTATGGCTGATAAAAATTATCGAAAGTCCTCGAGTTTTTCGAATTCTAAGAAGCAACGAAACTATCTGCGCCTGAATCGTTACATCCAGGGCGGTAGTTGGTTCATCCGCTATCAGGAGCTCGCAGTTCTGGGCAAGAGCAAGGGCAATTCCAAGGCGCTGAAGCTGTCCGCCGCTAAACTGGTGAGGAAATGAAATCAAGCGGCTTTCCGGTTCCGGGAGACCGACTTCTTTTAAAAGTTCAACGGCTTTTTTATCCGATTCTTCGCGGGTGATTTCCGGTTCTTCATTACGGAAAGTTTCGAAGAAAACAGAGCCGATACTTTGAAGCGGATCAAAGGAACGTCCCGGCTCCTGAAAAATCAGGGCAATTTTTTTACCGCGATACTTACGAAGTTCTGCTTCGCTTAAAGAAAGCAAATCAACGCCGTCATAATAAACATGTCCGCTTACTTCTGCATTTGCAGGAAAAAGAGAAGAAATTGCCGTTGTTGTAACCGACTTTCCGGAACCGGATTCACCAACAAGGCCAAGGATTTCGCCTTGTTGAAGGAAGAATGAAACTCCCCGCACGCCATAAACTTTTACAGCCTTTAGGCCCCGCAAAATTGTAAAGGTTACATGCAGATTCTGCACCGAAAGGAGCACTTCAGAAGGGGTAGGCGAAAACCGAACGGGTTGAGCCGAGGGGAAGACTTGCCCCTCCTTAAGGTCTGACAAAGTTTTTCTCTTTCTTCTGAAAACGGATGCGTACGGGTCATAGAAATCACGCAGGGCGTCGCCAAGAAAGTTAAATCCAAGTGTTACCAAAAGGAGCATCAAAACCGGGTACAAAAGCCACGGAAAATTTCTTAGATTCTGGATGGTTGAAATATCGCGGTTTATAAGGCTTCCCCAGCTTACAGAAGGATCATTTATTCCGAGACCAAGGTATGAAAGTGAAGTTTCGCTCATGATAAAGCCCGGAATACTTAATGCGGTAGAAACAATTAAAAGGCTTGCCGTTTGGGGAATTATATGGCGAAAAATAATTATCAGGGAAGGAATCCCTTCAAGCGAGGCATTTATTACAAATTCTTCCCGCTTTATAGAATGCACCATTCCTCGTATTGTACGGGCAGATCCAGGCCAGCCGACAAGTGCAAGAATCAGGGTTATAATCATATAACTGGTTCCGCTGTCCATTTTTGTGTTTAAAATCGAGCGTAAAAAAAGAATCAGGTACAGGCTTGGAATCAGCATAAAAAATTCTGCAAAACGCATAATGGTCCAGTCAGTTGTTCCGCCGAAATAACCGCTTAAGCCTCCTAAAATTATTGCAAGTAAAAGTGAAACTGCAGTTGCAACAAATCCGATTGTAAGAGAAATTCGGCTGCCATATACTATGCGGCTAAAAAGATCGCGTCCAAGGTTATCGGCGCCCAAAAGATAAACCGGATAATCTGAATCAGAGCCGAACAAATGACGGTCACAGGGAATAAAGCCCAAGAGTTTATATTCAGAACCTTTTGCAAAAAGCACAAAGCGATGAATGCATTCGGCGTCTTTTACGCGGACATAAGTCCAGGAAGATTTATTTATTGCCCGATATTCACGAACCTTTATGCCGCGAACAGTAAGCTGAACATTTGCGGGATGGTAAGTATTATTTTCGTAGGTTTCACCTGCAGGATATGGAGCAACGAATTCTGCAAAAATCATTACAAGATAGACAAAAAGCAGAAGATACAGAGAAAGCATTGCAAGCGGGCGTTTGTGCAGGTATTCAAAAAACTTTTTCATTCGGCTATTCCTTATTCTTTTCCATATCGAATTCTTGGGTCAACAAACGCAAGCAGAATGTCGCTTATTACCATTCCCAGCAAAATGAGGGCGGAAGAAAACATGCTGTTTGCAAGCACAAGATTTATATCCTGCTGAAGAACGGCTTCATAGGTAAGCCGACCGATTCCAGGATAGGCAAAAATAATTTCCAGAATCATAGAGCCACTGAACAATGAAGCAAGCAGGTTTGCGCTTCCGGTTATGTACGGATTTAATGTATTTCGGAAAGCGTGATTTAAGAAAATTCGTTTTTCACTGATTCCACGGGCACGCAAAGCAAAAATATAAGGGAGCCCCAACTGATCAAGCATTGTTGCCCTAATCATACGCATTGTTCCACCTAAGCCCCCAATGAAAGAAGCAAAAAGCGGAAGAAAAACATGATGCGCATAACTGAATGTAAATTTCACAGGCGCAGAACCGAAAGGAAAATCCGGATAGGCTGTAACCGGAAAAAGTCCGCTTAGAGATGCAAAAAGCTGAAGTAGAATCAGAAGAAGAATTCCCGGGAAGGCATGGAAAAACAAGGCAAAGAAAGTTACCGCAGTATCGAGTCTAGTTCCCGCCTTACTTGAAAAATAAACGCCAAGCAGGAACGAAAAAACTGTGATAAAAACAAGTGAAATTAGATTCAATAGAACACTGTTCCAGATTCGGCTTCTGATTAGGAAGGAAACCGGCGCACGGCTTACAAGACTTGTTCCCAAATCGTGATGAATTACTACCCTTTTTAACCATTTGAAATATTGAACATAAAAGGGTTTATCAAGTCCGAATTCTTCCCGGAGTTTCTGCATCTGGAGCTCCGAAAAATTCTTTTCGCTTCCGGAATTGGAAGCAGCCATACCTTTTCCGCCGTCGGCAGCCTGCATAATCTGCTGACTCATCATATTGTCAACGATATCACCGGGAGCCAGAGCCATGAGTGCAAACAAAGCGAGTCCCAGAAAAAACAGAAGAAAAAGCATCGTTGTAATTCTTGAAACTACAAACGAACAAAGTGGCATTCGTTTTCGAAAAATATTCCAAGGATAACTTACAACATATTTTATTGTCTGAAAATAAAACTTCAATTTATTCATAACCTACTCCGGCTGTCTCAAGAACACATAATCCATTACAGTTCCCATTTTGTTATCGTAAAACACATTTGATAAATCCCATTTATTGCGAATGGCAAAAAAACTTTGTGAACGAACAAGATAAATTACAGGACATTCTTCAAGGATTATGCGCTGATATTCATCCCAGATTTTTTTTGCTTCAGAGACATCGTTAGTGTAGCAGCCTTCGTTGTAAAGATAATCGATTCGGGCCTCCCATTCTGTTGCAGGAGTTTTTTGCAGAGGATTCCACAGATGAAGGTTTCCACTTGAAGGCCAAACATTACTTCCCTGACTTGGAAAAAGATTTGCTCCAAAACCAATTATGATACTCTGCCAGTCATAGCTTGAAGTAAGCATTTCAATAATTTTCTGAAAATCCAGCTGGCGAACATTCACTTTTATACCGATTTTTGCACATTCATCACTTATGATAAGGGCAATATCATTACTTACAGTATTCGAAGAAGGAACTGTAAGATCAAATTCTACGCGGGTTCCACCGGCATCGCGGAGGGCGCCATCTGAATCACGGTAAAAGCCTACACTTTTCAAAATATTCAAAGCACGCTCAGGAGAATAACGATATTGTAAAGTTATAGTCGGATTGTACATAGGATTTGCTTCCGGAAAAAAATCGTATTTAGCTGAAGCAAGCCCTCGATAAGTTTGATTTATGATTCGTTCGCGGTTCAAAAGACAACTCATTGCCTGGCGAAACTGTTTTAATGTGAACCAGCGGTAATAATCTGAAGAAGAATTCTTTGGATTCTGATTAAAGCTCCAGAAGCCGGCACCCATTGACCCGTCTGCATGGAACACTGAATAATCGTTTTTTTGATTTTCAATTACTTCGCTGAATTCTTCCGGTCGCGGAAAATAAGTTTCCGTTTTTCCCTGTCGGAAAAGCAGATAGTTTGTATTCATGTCTCCAACAATCTGAAAAATTCTCTTTTCGGGGTAAGGAATCGATTCGCCGGCAGAATCTTTTTTCCAGTAATTCGGATTCCGCCGGTAAACGATACGCTGGGAAACAGTATATTCTGTTATGTACCATTTTCCGCAGCTTGGAATTGACTTTACATCAGTGTTTATTGAAAAAAGATTTTTTACACCTTCAATTCCATTTTTTTCTTTTGCCGGTTTATAAATGAACGAAGGACACAGGCTCATATTTGTTGCAAGAAGTGGATCGGCAACAATGCGGGGAAAAACAAAATCAAAGCGTTTATCATCAATCTTTATGCAGTCAATATGAGCGTCTGAGCCATCCGGCATAGTACACCACTGTTGACCGTAACCACTGGACTGGAATTCCTGATCTCCGGCAATTTCGTTGTACCAGAACACAAAATCATCACTTGTAACGGGAACTTTTTTATCGCTGTTACACCAGGACCAGTAAAGATCATCCCGGAGGGTATAATGAACAGTCAAAGTGCCTTTTTTTTCGTCGGTTTCAATTTCAAAAAATGCAAGCTCCGGGATCCATTTTCTTAAGTATGAATCATAATCAACAAGATAATCCAATGTTCCGCTGATAATTCCGGAACTTTCTGCGTCCCGTTCTGCAATAAGCTGATTAAAAGTTTTCGGATCAGAAAGAACTGTATCCTGCCATTCACCGCCCCTTTTACCGGGAACAGGTTCACTGGCAATCCAGGGTCTTTTTATTGTTTTGGAAACAAGAGCTTCATCACCTCTTGAAGTAAGCTGTTCAATTTCAGAAAGAGTCATTTCCTGGGTGCGTACACAGCCCGAAAAAAACAGACTCAGCGCAAAAACCAGAAACGAAAGCAGATTTTTTTTCATAAGATTATTTTACTGTCGTATTTTCCAGTTGTAAATCCCGTTTCATGGTGGTAATCTAAAGCGGACAATTTAAATTTATTATAGTTTGAATATTTTAAGGAGATACAGATGGACTTTGTTTCAGAACTTAAGAATAAGGCTAAAGCCAGCGGAAAAACAATCGTACTTTGCGAAGGCGAAGATAAACGAGTTGTTGAAGCAGCTTCAAAAATCGTAAAGGAAGGAATTGCAAAAATCATCCTTATCGGAACAGAAGAAGAAGCAAAAAAAGTTGCACCAGACGCAGATCTTTCAGGAGTTACACTCGTAAATCCGGAAACAGATCCAAATGCAGATAAATATGCAGAATTGCTTTTCAAAGCACGCGAAGGAAAAATCAACAAGAAAACTGGTGCTCCAGAATACGCTGATGTAGCTGCAGCAAAAGCTTACATTCTTAAGGACAGAACAATGTACGGCGCATTAATCCTTAAGGCAGGAGACGCAGACGGCTTTGTTTCTGGTGCATGCCATTCAACAGCAAATACACTCCGTCCTGGACTTCAGGTAATCAAAACTGCACCTGGAATCAAAACAGTTTCATCATGTTTCATCATGGTTGCTCCGGAAGGCGGAAACAAATATGTTCCAGAAGGAATTTCACTTTTTGCAGACTGTGCAATCAACATTGAACCAAGCGCAGAAGAACTCAGCGATATTGCAATTGCAACTGCTGACACTGCAAAAAAAATTGCTGGTATCGAACCACGCGTTGCACTTCTTTCTTTCTCAACAAAAGGAAGTGGAAACGACGACAAATTCTTTAAATCAGTTCCAAAAATGCAGGAAGCTGCAGCAATCGCAAAAGAAAAGGCTCCTGATTTGGCATTGGACGGAGAATTCCAGTTCGATGCAGCTGTTGCTCCAGAAGTTGGTGAATTAAAAGCTCCGGGAAGCAAAGTTGCAGGACATGCAAACGTATTTGTATTCCCTAACATCAATGCAGGAAACATCGGTTATAAAATCTGTCAGCGCATGGGCGGATGGATGGCAATCGGTCCTGTTTGTCAGGGCTTTGCAAAACCATTGAACGACCTTAGCCGCGGATGCAACGTAGAAGATATCGTAGCTACAGTTGCAGTAACAGCATTACAGGCCTAAACATGAAAAGAATAGCAGTAGTAACCGGAGCTTCTTCCGGAATGGGAAAAGATTTTGCTCTTGAGATTTCAGAAAGATATCAAAATCTGAACCTTTCGGAACTGTGGCTGGTTGCCCGCAGAAAGGATAAGCTTCTTGAACTGGCCGAAGAAATCAGGCAGATTCCAGAAGCGCCTTCTCCAAAAGCAATCGACATGGATATTTCCGGGGCAGAAGGAGCAGAAGCATTCAAGAAGGTTCTTGAAAACGAAAAAGAACCTGGAACCTTTGAGATTGTCCTGCTTGTAAACAACGCAGGTTTTGGAACTTACGGTCCTTTTGAAGAAACTCCCGTTGAAAAAGAAATGCAAATGGTAGATTTAAACTGCACCTCTCTTACCGGAATCACGGGCTACTGTCTTCCTTTTATGAAAAAAGGATCATATTTAATAAACACAGCAAGTATGGCAGCATTTGCTCCCCTGGGAAATTTCGCCGTATATGCTGCAACAAAAGCCTTCGTTCTTTCGTTCAGCACAGCG
Source organism: uncultured Treponema sp. (assembly GCA_946185185.1). Classification (GTDB taxonomy): domain Bacteria; phylum Spirochaetota; class Spirochaetia; order Treponematales; family Treponemataceae; genus Treponema_D. The sequence continues at coordinate 13,410 of CAMHIV010000010.1, forward strand.
CTAAGCGCAGAACTAAAGGAACGGGGAATCAGTGTTTGTGCACTCTGCCCTGGAAGCGTCAGTACAGAGTTTGCAAACGTAGCAAGTAACGGGGCAAGGAAAGAAGTTCTGCATGGAATTTCCAGCAGAAAAACCGTATCACATTGTCTTAAAAAAGCTTTTTCAAAAAAACGAACTGCAATAATGCGCTTCAAATGGAAGCTTCAGGCCTGGGGAAGCAAAATCGTTTCTCCGTACACAACAGCACTTTTTACCTATAAATATTCAAAACGTCCTTACAACCACAAAAACGAAAAATCAGGAAACTAGCAAATGAATAACTACTTTTCAAGCAACGCTCTATTCACAGATTTTTATGAACTAACAATGGCTCAAGGCTACTGGAAAGAAAATATGAATCAGGAAGTTGTATTCGATATGTTCTTCCGCCGAAATCCGTTCAACGGAGGTTTTTCGGTACTTGCCGGGAATGAACCTTTGCTGGACGCCATTACAGAATTCACTTTCAGCGAAGATGACATTGAATTCTTGAAAAGTCAGAATATTTTTGAGCAGGGATTTTTGGACTACCTTAGAGACTGGCATTTTACAGGTGATCTTTACACAATGGACGAAGGAACTGTAATTTTCCCTCAGGAACCATTGGTACGAATACATGCAAATTTGATAGAGGCCCAGATTCTGGAAGGGCTTGTTCTCAATATCGTCAATTTTCAGAGTCTGATTGCAACAAAAACTGCACGAGTATACCTTGCTTCAAAAGGTGCTCCAATTATGGAATTCGGACTCAGAAGAGCACAGGGACCGGACGGAGCAATGAGTGCAACACGAGCAGCTTATATTGGAGGCGCCGCAGGAACTTCAAATACCCTTGCTGCAAAGCTTTACGGAATTCCTGCAATGGGAACTATGGCGCATTCATGGATTATGAGTCATGCAAGTGAACTGGACGCCTTCAGGGAATATGCAAAAATTTACCCGTCAAACGCAGTTTTCCTAATCGACACATATGACACCCTGAAAAGCGGAATAAAAAATGCAATAATCGCAGGACGGGAACTGGTTGAAAAAGGCTACAACTTTGGAGTCCGACTAGATTCCGGAGATATTTCATACCTTACACGAGAAGTACGAAAAGAACTAGATAAAGCCGGATTTCCACAGGCAAAAATCAGTGTTTCTAACGAACTTACCGAAGAAATCATTTCCACCCTTGTTGCAAACGGAGCACCGATTAACAGCTGGGGCGTAGGAACCCACATGGTAACCGGCGGAAACGAATCAAGCTTCACCGGCGTATACAAGCTTGCTGCCCGCCACGACAAAGAATCAGACCAGATGATTCCTGCCATGAAATTCAGCGACAATCCTGCAAAGACAACTAATCCAGGAATCAAAAATGTATTCCGACTATATGATGAAAATGGAATGGCACAGGCCGATGTACTTTCACTTTCCGATGAAAAAATTGAAAACGGAAAAGAATACCGCTTCTATCACCCTATGGTAGACTACAGACAATTTACTTGCAAAGTAAGTCATGTTGAACCATTATTAAAATTGCGGTTTAAGGAAGGAAAACGAACTGCGCCAAAGCTTTCCGAAAAAGAACAGCTTATCAAAGCCCGGGAAACTATGACAAAACAGCTTGCAAGCCTGGACGAAAGTTATAAGAGAATTTTAAATCCTCATATTTACAAAGTTTCCATTACCGAAAAATTAAAGGATTTGAAACTGGACTTTATCAAAAAGAATATCCGGTAAACTACGGAAGATATTCAAGATTCACATTTTTAAGTGCGGCCATGAGCCGCATTTTTGTTTTTTCGTCCCCACCGGTAAGGACTTCCAGCTTTTTCCGTGCTGATTTACGGTCGCTGTTTTCCTGATAAGTACAGGTACAAGTATAGCCAAAATATCCCTGTTTTTTTGCATGATCAATAATCACTTCAACCGGCGCATAACACAGTGGCCGGATTATTGTGACCGGAAATTTATCGTATTTTAAACGGGGAATCATAGTACTAAGAACGCCTTTATGAAGTGCATTCATTATTGCCGTTTCAAGAATATCATCCAGATGATGACCAAGACAAACTTTATTGTAGCCGTTTTCTGCGGCATAGCGGTTTAATTCCAAACGGCGCTGAGAAGAACACCAGTAGCAGCTCATTTTGTGTCCAGGCTTTACGCGTTCCAGAGTATTTACTTCAATCTGTTTAAAATCAACATTCCATTCTTCAAAGGACTTTAAAATGCCTTCCGGTAAAGGCGGAGCAAAATCGGTATGCACATGTAGCGCCGTAAAAGAAAAATTAGCAGAAGGACGGCGAAGGCGGTTTGCAAAATATTCAATAAGGGCAGTAGAGTCCTTTCCACCGCTTGCGCCAATCAGAATTTTATCGCCATCTTCGATAAGGTGATAATCAAAAATTGCTTTGTCGATTAATGAATAAAGTCTATTCTTTTCCATACTTCAGGCTGTAATTATTTACACAAAAATGAACCGCTTACACAAAGAACATTCGGACATTTTTTGTATTCTTCTGCATTTTCTGCATTGACCCCGCCAGTTACGATAAACTGAATATCCGGATACGGACCGTTCAATGCCTTAAGATAATCGGTTCCACCTAGCATTTTTACAGGAAACAATTTAAGTGTATCAAGCCCGAACATCATTGCCTGTTCAATTTCACCCGGAGTAGAAACTCCCGGAAAAATCGGAAAGCTTTTTCTTACACAGTAACGAACTGTAGCTTGATTAAAACCCGCAGTAAGAATAAACCTTGCACCGGCTTTTATGGCGCGCTTTGCAAGTTTTGGATTTGTAATTGTAGCCGCACCTATGAGCATTTCTGGAACTTCATCCACAACAGCCCGAATACATTCGTCACTTCCATCATAATTTTCACAATCGCGGTAAGCTATTTCCATTGCGCGAACACCTTTTTCCAGGAGTTTCTTTGCAATAAAAACAGCCTGAGAAGGCAAGGTAGTCTGAACTACAGCAATACCATTTGAAGTAGACAAAAGATTTTTTATAGTTTCGTATTTTTTAATCATAATTAACGCTGAATCCGTCCGTTTGTATTTCCTTTTGCAAGATTTTCAATTTCTTCTTTTGACGCAAGGTTAAAATCACCGGCAATAGAATGCTTAAGACAACCCGCTGCTGTGGCAAAATCCAAAGTTTTTCGCTCACCTTCAGAATCCTGTGAAAAAGTTGAAAGTCCATAAATGAGCCCCGCAGCAAAACTGTCACCAGCTCCTACTCTTTCAACAATATTTTCAATATCGTAATGTGCACTTTCATAAAAACCAGTTTTTCCGCTAAGAACTGCAGACCAGCCATTTCTATCGGCACTGTAACTTTGACGTAAAGTTACTGCAACAACCTGAACATTTGCAAATGCTTTTTTCACGTCTTCACAAAGATTGCGATAACTTTCAAGAGGTGTATTAAAATTTTTCAATGGAATTCCAAGGCAATACTGAATATCTTCTTCGTTTGCAATAAGAACATCTGCCTTAGAAGCAAGCTGCCTCATAACCGATTCCGGAGTACGACCATATTTCCAGAGCTTTTTCCGATAATTTAAATCCACCGAAACTGTACAGCCGGCTTTTTTTGCTTCGTCAACTGCAGCAATAACAGAATCACAGGATTCTTCACTTACGGCAGGACTTACACCAGAAACATGGAACCATCCTGCATTTGAAAATTTTTCAGACCAGCAATATTCATCTGCTTTGGTAACAGCAAAACAACTTCCGGCGCGGTCATAAATTACCTGGCTCGGACGCTGACAGGCACCGTCCTCCAGAAAATAAATTCCAAGCCTCCCGTCTTTTTTCAAAGCGTTTACATTTACACCATACTGACGAAGGGAATTTTCTGCACCACGGCCGATTGCATTATCCGGAAGGGCTGTAATATACTCAACATTTTTTCCAAAAATCGAAAGCGAAACCGCAACATTGGCTTCACTTCCGCCAAAAACAGATTCCAGTTTTGGGCTTTGAAAAAAACGCTCTTTGCCTTCCGGCTTGAGACGAAGCATCAATTCTCCGAACAATACAATCTTATTCATTTTACATCTGTTTCCATAAATCTATGAATTCAAGCATATACTGCTGAACATTGCAGAACCATTTTTTCTGCAGCTGGCAGGCTGGAACTCCAATATAGCGGAAATGCCAGCATTCCCAGCGGTAACCGGTAATATCTTCATAATTTTTCGGGAAAGAAAGGCTCCAGCCGTATTTTGCGGCATTTTCATAAACCCACTTTCCCATCGGTGTTGTGTCAAAATCATCAGTAATTGAACCAAAATCAATAGCAGACCCCAGCTGATGCTGACTTGTCCCAGGGCGGGCACTTTCACGTTCTGCTTCCTCAAGGCCGTCAATTGCAACCCAGCGGGCAAAAAGCTTTTCCTGATAACTGTAAGAACGGTAGGTAGAACTTACCAGAAGTCTGATTCCATCGTTCAAAGCAGCCTTTGCCATTACCTGAAGAGCTATTTCCACATCTGGACGGAGCGAAAGGTCATTTCGATTTATTGAATACAAATCATTTTTTACAAGAAGAACCAAATCTTTTGGTACATAACTTGAAGAAACAGTATGCTTTTTATCAATAAGGTAATACAAATTCAAATCGTCGCCGCGGTAACTTTTTTCTGCATTCAGAACTACTGCCAAATCCTTAAGAAACTGAGTTTTATCCGAAATAACAATTTCTTTCTGAGCTCGTTCCGACATTTTTGAAAGAACCATATCGATTTTTTTCATATCCGAAAGGGATTCTGCATTTGCAAGTGAAAAAATCGAAAAAACTGATAAAAAAATAAAAATCCGCTTCATATTCACAAAACTTCCAGATTAATATTCTGTTCCAAGCCCACCAACTTTTACCTGGAAATGACTGAATTCCATACTGAATGCAGCCATACCCTTTGTTGCAGAACGAAGATTTGTTGTAAATCCAAACATTTTTGCCATAGGCGCCTGAGCATGAATTATATCGCCATTAGATTTAGAATCCTGACCCAAAATCATACCACCGCGCTGAGTCATCTGGCTCATTGCTTCACCAACAAATTCCTTTGGACAGGTAATATCAACATTCATTACCGGTTCAAGAAGTTCTGGTTTTGCCATATTACAAACTTTATCAAATGCCTGTGCAGCACATGCTTCGTAGGCAAAAGTTGTAGCTGTAAGTTCATCGTATTCAATTCCGGTAACAGTAACGGCAGTATCCGTACATGGATAACCAACATTGATTCCAGCATCAAGTGAAGATCGGAAACCATTTTCAACAGCTGCATAAATTTCATCTGGGATTTCGTTATTACGAACTGTACAGGCATAACTATTTCCTGTTCCTGTTTCACGAGGTTCAACCTTAACTGTAATTGCAGCACGAGTATCCTTTCCGGCAAGAACTTTTTCAAACACTTCTGTTGTTTCTGCAACAGCTGTTACAGCTTCACGGTAAGTTACCTGAGGAGAACCAACGCGGCACTGAACACCAAAATCATCCTTCATTCGTGTTACAAGAACATCGAGATGAAGCTCTCCCATACCGCTGATAATAAGCTGGCCGGTTTCGGCATCTTCGTGATATGTAAAAGTAGGATCTTCCTTTGAAAGAATTTCCAAAGTTTCATTCATTTTATCTCGTTCGCTCATGCTTTCCGGCTCAAGGGCAACAGAAATTACCGGCTGAGGGAATACAGGTTCTTCAAGAAGCACTGGGAATCCTTCGCTTCCGATAGAATCGCCTGTCTGAGCAAGTTTGAGTCCAACAAAAACTGCGATATCACCTGCTTCAATTGTATTTACAGGCTCACTCTTGTCTGCATGCATACGGAGAATGCGGTTTACGCGTTCCCGTTTCTTTTTGTTGATATTTAAAATCTGTGTTCCCGATGCGATTTTTCCAGAATACATACGGACATAGCACATTGACCCCATTTCTTTGTCGTACTGAATTTTAAATACAAGTCCCAATGCCTGTTTTGATGCATCACAAGGAATTTCAACTGGTTCTTCCTTATCCTTCTTTACATGAAGACCTTTTGCAGGTGGAATATCTGTAGGACATGGAAGATAATCAATTACGGCGTCGATTAACGGCTGAACCCCCTGATTGTGGCGGCTTGAACCCATTACAACAGGAACAAGCGTTCGTGAAATAGTAGCTTTTCTTAAAGCAGCCTTAATCTGTTCAACAGTAAGTTCTCCACCTTCAAGATATATTTCTGCAAGTTCATCGTCTGCAGAAGCAACCTGATCGATTAGCTTTTCCCGCCACTGCGTTGCCATATCGATGTATCCTTCATCGATTTCTGACTCAACAACATTTTCGCCTTCATCACCTTCAAAGCGGAGTTCTTTCATTTTCAAAAGGTCAATAACACCTTCAAAACTCTGGCCTTCCCCGATAGGAATCTGAAGAGCAACGCATTCAACGCCAAATTTCGAAGAAATATCGTCTTTAGAACCAAAGAAATCTGCGCCGATTCGGTCCATTTTATTCATGTAAACAATACGAGGAACTTTAAATGTGTCAGCCTGTTTCCATACTGTTTCTGTCTGAGGCTGAACACCATCTACTGCACAAATTACAGCAACAGCGCCGTCGAGAACACGAAGGGAACGTTCAACTTCTGCAGTAAAGTCAACGTGGCCTGGAGTATCAATAATATTTATCTGATAGTTTTTCCAGTAAGTGGTTGTAGCTGCAGAACAGATTGTAATTCCCCGTTCCTGTTCCTGCTGCATCCAGTCCATTGTTGCCTGACCATCATCAATTTCACCAATTTTATGAATTTTTCCAGTATAGTATAAGATTCGTTCAGTAGTAGTTGTTTTTCCTGCATCGATATGGGCCATAATCCCGATATTGCGCATTTTTTTCAGATCAACAGGCATAATTTTCCTCTGATATCAAAATAAAAAATAAGAATAAATAGTTCAGATATTTTAACGATTTTTTTCGTTTTTCTCAATGCAAAAAGAAAGGTTTAATCAAAGTTTCTACAACTCAAAAACACAATCTTTCCCGTTAATTGGGAGTGTAAGTCTGTAGCTTTCCAACTGCAGCTCCTTAATTCCTGCAAACTTGCGGAGCAATTTATTCAACTTAAAATTGCCATGCCGGTCATCTCCAGCAATAGGAGTTCCATTTTTGCTTAAATGAATTCGAATCTGATGCATTCGACCGGTTTCAAGACGAAGCAAAACCGTAGAAAGAACAATTTTTTCTTCGCCGCAATCCACAGTTTTTTCTTCCAAAACCTGATAATGCGTAACCGCAGGCTTTTCGTTTCCGTGTTGAACAACTGCCGTGCGGATAGTTCCTTTTTTTACAGGAAGAGAACCAACGCAAAGAGCACGATATTCCTTTCGAACCAGTTTTCCGGAAATCATCTTTGTCCATTTTGCAGCCGCCATCGAAGACTTTGCAACAATCATCAAACCTTTTGTATCACGATCCAGGCGATGAACCAGATAAACCGGATAACCAAGCTGAAGCGGAAGTTCCTTGTCCAGAGGGTGAGCAATTCCTTCCCCGCCCTGAACTGCAACCCCGGAAGGTTTATTTATAACAAGTATTTCGTCATTTTCATATAAAACAGGTATTTCTTTCATCCGATAATAATATAGACCAAAAACACATACATTCTCAAGGATATAAAATGAAACGAAGGATTTCCATTCTATTCTCTATTCTTTTTGCAGTTCTTTTACAACTTTCTCTTTTTGCAGAAGAAGTTATCGACCATGACTACGGTTATTCGCTGGATATTCCGGAAGGTTACAAAGTTGTGGGATATACTCCGGACGGAACTTCCTATCAGTTTCAGCATTCAAAATTACCTGTAACACTTGTACTAAAACTTTACACAAACGGAACCTACAAAAAATCCAGAATCGCATTAAAGGAAACACTTTCAAAACTTTCTGCACAATACGAAAATGTAGATTCCTTTTACTGGAATCAGAAAATCTGTTCAATCACAACATTCAAATCAACTGCAACTAACAAAAACGGTTCAAAGGGATGGGCTCTTTCAACACCTCTCGATGATGAAGAAAACACACTGGTACTTCTTTGCTATGCAGATGAAAAATCAGCTCCAGCCTGCGAACAATTTATGATTTCAACATTAAATTCCCTTGAAACTGGAAAGGGCACAAACAGAAAACCGGGACCAGTTACTTCCTATGCATACCCGGGCGCAGAAAAAAAGCAGATAACCTTTGATATTGCAGAAAAAACTGTAAGAACGGAAATAGATACCGAAGATTCGGAGGCCGCTCAATTTGTAATCGACTGTGAATTTGCAGTTTTAAACCTTTACGCAAACGATGAGCTTTGGAAAGAAGCATGGCAGCGCTACTACAGACTTATTTTCCGGGACAGTTATTCACGCCTCGATATGGCTGCAAAAGATATAAAATCAACTTTGGATCCGCTCATCAAAAAACAAAAAGGCCGAAACGAAAACGAAGTAATAAATGAACTGCTTTTGGATTGGGTTCAAAATATGGAATACAAAAGAGACAGTAAGCCTCAAAAATCAGATTTTACAAATTCAATTGACATTCTCTGCGAAAAAGGAAGTGATTGCGACAGCAGAAGTCTTTTACTATGCTGCCTCATGGAACACTACGGAACAAAAGCCGAATTGTTTATCAGTCGAATCTATTCTCATTCAGTTTATGGGCTGAACCTTGACATTCCGGGTGCAAAAATCAATGTAAACGGAATTAACTATTTATTAAACGAAACAACCGCAAAAAATATAAAACCCGGGCTCATCGCCCAGGATCAAAGCAAAACAGAAAACTGGATTCCTGTAGATTTACCGTAAAAAACTAGTCTTTCAAAAGTAAATCGTAAACTTCGCGAGGATCAGCTGCATTTGCAAGCGCTTCCCGAAGTTCAGGATTCTTAAGTTTTGCAGAAAAATAAGAAATTGTCTTAAGATAATATGAATGCTGATTATAAGCAGCTGCAATCATGAAAATAAGATTTACAGGAATATCGTCAAGTCCAACAAAATCTTCCAAAGGCTTTTTACAAACGCCAACAGCCATAACCAAATCAGTTACAGAAGAAAGACGAACATGAGGAATTGCAAGCCCACGACCTACAGCAGTAGACATCAAATCTTCTCGCTTAAGAATTTCAGTTACAAGTTCTTCTTCATGCTTAATCTGAGGAGCCTTCGCAAGAACACCTGCAAGTTCAATAATTGCGTCCCGCTTAGATGACTGTTCAATAAAAATAACTCTATCTGGAGAAAGAATATTCTTTACAACAATTTCATTTTCAACTTTCTGTTTTACACCGGAAGAAAGGCGTTCGTTTACCCATTTTTCAACTTCTGATTTCTTAAAACGCCATACAGTTCCAATTTTTCCGGCAGGAATTTCACCCTTCTGAGCCCAATCGTAAACAGTTCTATCTGAAACACGAAGATATTTTGCAACTTCTTCGATGGTAAGAATATCGTCTTCCATTTTTTTCTACTCCATTTTTTGTAAACACTTTTCGAAATTGTGTATTATTAGGAAAGTTTTGTCAACATATACAAGCATTTGCAAAATATTCAATACTTTTCAAAGCAAAACTTTTATTGACGCATTTTTTCAATTTTTATATCATTTTATGGTATGAAATCAGCAAAAAATCTTT
>CAMHIV010000011.1 GCA_946185185.1 uncultured Treponema sp.
TTCTTAAAATTAAAATAAGGAAACAAATCTAAAACGGTGGTTGAGGTGCTCGAAACCACCGTTTTTTTATTATTTTCCAAAAGCAAAATTCACTAAACTTATTCCGAATAAAAATTCACCAGATTTTTCATCACTTTCCGGACAGAACCTATAAGCATATCCCAGAGAAGCTTTTACTTGAAAATCAGGTCTAGCAAGGCCACCGATATTTGGCGTGAAATAAATATCTGCAATCATCGATAACTGATCGAAGTAATCTGTTTTTCCATCTTTAAAATCGTCAATATAGTCATCCAGTCGGGTAATCGGCCAGGATTCCATATAAGTTTTCTGCTTAAATTTTGCCGTATATTGAGCCGCTAATTCCAATCGATTCAAATACACTATCGGGCAAACTGGCAATGCATTCTGGATTTCCCAGGAACAGAGTATCGCCTTTCCTGTTAAATATCCAAAATAACAGTCTGTCGGGAACAAAGCCCCTTCAAGAATGAGCGGAACATATCCAGGAATCCTGAATGTTACGTTCGGCGATACATTTTCAAAATGATAATACTCGTTATCCCAGTCGTCTTCCGGGAAACAATAAAAACAATCTACAACCGCACCCAGTCTGAAGCCGGCATAATTTGAATACCCCTTGCCCGCCTTGTGAATATTCCCGATTGAAACAGTTGCTTTATTTTCTGCAAATATTCGCCGAATCGAAAGATCTTCATTATCTTTTTCTTTCTGGAGAATTCCAAAATAATCTGCAATACTGTCAACATCAGAAGATTTATATTCCGTTTTTGACTGCCGGCCTTCAAAGAAATCGATTTTATCCGAGAAAGCCATATAAAAAGTCCGAATCAAAGGAACATTCACTCCAAGTGTAAATGTTTCAAAAGTCTGCTTATACCCGTTTTCATCAAACTCAACATTCGCAGAACCGCTGTAAGAAACAAGATTGGAATTTGTGCCGCCCTTCAAGATTCCTGCAGAAAGACCAAAGGAGTTCGTATATATTCCATATCCTGCAGAAAAATAATAAATCGGCGAAGTCCACGGCGAAGAAGAAACATACGAAAGCCCAAATGGCAAAGAAAACATGAAAGTTGTATTATCATCAGTAACCATTCCGTCTGCAGAATTATCAATCGCATGGGAACTTGAAAAACTGAATGGCAGAATCAATCCGTGGGGTCCTGTAAAACCATAGGTGAATGGATTAAACTTTTTGCTTCCCTCAATTTCATCTGCAGTGGCTCTAGAAATCTCGGAAGCCACCTCCTGTGATTCGATAACTTTTTCGTCAGCCTCATATTCATCAAAATTTAACTTATTTTTCTGCACACTTCGAAGCGCAAATCCTTTGAAGTGATTCGAAATATAATCAATTCTATCGCCCGTACAAACCGGATTAAAAATACCGCCGGAAAAATCATCCGAAGAAAGATTATAAATCCATCCATAGTTTGATTTTTCAAGAATTCCCACGCGAGGAAGTGTTTCTGGGAAAGTGTAGCTGAAATAGATTTTCCCGTCCCAGAAATTCAAATCCTGTATTTCAACCTTTCCTTCCGGCAAAGAAAACTGTCTTGTTTCTTTAGTTCCAAGATTGTATCTGCAGATTGAAAAATCAAGCTTATTTTTCAAAATGTAATACAAATTGCCGTCTGAATCGCCTTCTAGCGAAAGATGCTGAATTCCATAATCCAGCGGCTGTTCGTAAACAAGCTTTGCCTTAGCAACAATATTTCTGCTGTTTCGTAAGAGTCTGTAAATCTTCAAAGTTGAATACTCTGAATCTGTTTTTACAGCCGCAACATAATATTTTCCATCGCGCGCAATAACAGCTCCGTCTCTCAATCCTGGTTCCGGCAGATAATACGAAGTTCTATGCTTTATATCGTATACAAAAACCCGGTTTCGTTTTGCAACATATGACTGATCTTCGTATGAAACAGCAAGAAAAGCTCCGTCTTTGCTCAAATTGATTTTAGTCAAACCAGTCTGAGTCAAAAGCAATTTTGCCCGTCTCTTATCCGTTCCCTTAAAGTAAACCGCAGTTTTATAAAGATCAAAATACGCAACTCCAGTTTCAGCTGAAGTCAGTGAATTGTAATAAGAAAGTTCACTGTCCTTTACTTTTTTGATTTTTACATCTTCAGGAATTTCAATAGAATCGTAAAACATCTTCCAAGCCGTCCGCATCGAAATTCCGTAAACAGATTTAAAACTCGAGTACCAGGTAAAATTCTTAAAATTTACGCAACGATTCCAAAATGCAGCATACTTCTGCATGCCGTATTTTTCTTCGACCCACTTACAAAAAGCTCCGCCAAAAATATAGCTTGCATTAGTTCCCGGATAAGTATCCCTTGCCCCCTGGACATCCTGATAATCTGGAAAACAGCCTTCAATTTTCGCCTGCTTCAAAATCTGTTTAGCATACTCGCTGTTCATCCGCCCTTCGCCAAATTCACTTTCGAGCGAAACTGTAGCACCTTCAGAAAGGAATGTACTCACCGTAAAAATTCCCGGATTGTAAATGTCACCAAAAATCTTATCGAATTTATAAAGCTTTGATGAACGAAGATTGTACGAAATTGCATGAATCAACTCATGGCGAAATGTATTTATGAAAGTTTCACCATAAACCACAAGACTTTCCTTTGGAAGACTATCGTAAATTACAATGTGATTAAATGGTGCGCAGGAAAAATATCCGTTGAAATCATCCGAAGCAGGTGTAATAACAACCGGCAGTCTGAAATAATTCTGAAGCTTAAATTCTTTTGCAGTTTCTTCAAAAAGCTGGTCACCCTTTTCCTGCAAAAGTTTTGCAGATTCGGCAGACCTTTGTGAATAAATGATGTCAAAATACCGAGTTTTTACAATCCTCAAATCTTTCTGCCCGGACATCGGCCCATCATAACAAAAAGCAGAAAGCCCAAGAGTAAATAAAACGTAAAAAAGCAGAGTAAACTTATTTTTCATTTTAAAATTAATAGTGCGGAGGCTTTCGATTTGGAATATCACCTTCCATCGCATCCGACATTTCACGGATCCTATCCGACATCAATTTTACTTCTTTTTTCAATTTTTCAATAGTACTTGACTGCTCTACCGCCACCTTCTGAATTTGATTTACAAAATCTTCCATGAAGGCAAGTTTCATTTCAATTGCCGTAAAACGTTCTTCAGCTTCTTTTTCCATTTTCCGTTCTCTAAATTTTTAAAACAAGTTCTTTTTTCAAGTTGATTATATCGAGCAGTTTTACTTCATAATAAGCACTTTTTCCGCGGCTGTTTACAAGTGTAAAATTGATTACCGACTTTTTAATTTCATCGGAAACAAAATCTCCGTAAACAGAAGAAACCAATTCAAGGTATTCCTCGTCAGTCATTTTTTCGCCGCTAAACGAAGGGGCCATGAACATATCGATGTACGCCTGCATTGTCTGAGGCATACTTTCGTACATCGCAGAAAGATTTTCTTCCGAAAAAGTCACTGTTACAGTGTTTCCATTTGGTCCTACAGAAAGAATATTTGACTGACTTATAAAATCAAGCTTTTCTTCATCCAAATCTGCAGAAAGAAAAATACTGTCCTTTGTTTCCGAGTTTGCAGAAACATTTTTCAGATTGCTTTCGCTAAAAATTTCCTCGAACTGAGAAGGATCAAAAGCAACTTCTTCTCCACCCGAAAATGCAGAAACTGTATCGCGCAAGGCATTACCCAGCACAGTTCCGTAAGTTATCGAACAGGAATCTTTTTTTGCCTTAATTTTAATATCACTTTTGCAGGAACAAACACCGCATAATACGGCAGTACCCAAAACTAAAATTCCAATTTTCTTAGCAAGAAACATAAATTTTCCTCATTTACTTTTTGAACACGCGGAAAAAGGAAAGAACAACCTTACTCCAGTGCAGAATTCCAATCCTGAAGATGCAGACTTTAAGAATGAAAGCGCAGAATTTGATTCGTTATTATAAACAGTATAACAAATATCTTGAACTATCTGTACTTTAAAATCACCGCTGGTGAAAGAAGGTAACGAAAAACTTACACCCATTATTCCAGGAAAAATTGAAGCTTTTATCGAATCATCTGAATCCGGAGTTTTGCAGTTTCCAAAAGAAAACATTGGTCCCGCATACGCCCTGAAATAGTCACCCACATAAAGAGAAGCGATTACCGGCATTTGAAAAGCCTTTACACCATAGTTCCAGCGGAGCAAAAGCCCAAGTCCAGGAGAAAGCATTTTACCTCGGTAAATTACATCACCTTCAGTCGAAAGCCCGCGGAAATTCGGCATGAACTTTTTTTCCGTGAACAATGACCAGTCAGCCGTAGAATAGGCTGCAAATGCAAGATGGTCTGCAAAGCTTCCTTCACCGGAATAAGTCATGTAAGAATCAGAAGACTTTGAGTCTTTTCCCGAGGTTTTAGAAACCGGCTTTGTTTTTTTTGTATTCTGAGTACTTGATTTGCTGGTAGTCGCACTAGTCTTTGTTGCTGTCGCCCCTGAATTTTCAAAAAGACCCGCCTCAGGAAGAAACTTACCACAGGAAACATATTTTCCCTTCCAGTAATTTTCGCGCAAAGAAGAAACAATAACTCCGGTATTTGGACCGTCACTTAATGCTGAAATAAACTGCCCGTTTCCGATGTAAAGTCCGACATGAGAAATTGTTCCATCACCTGTAGTCTTGAAGAATAATAGATCTCCGGGCTCTTTCTTTTCATTTGGAACAATTTTTACAAAGCTGTACATTGCTTTTACGGTACGAGGAAGCTGAAAAGAAATTGAATCATGAGCAGTAGTATAAATCAATCCTGAGCAGTCAAACGCATTTGGACCAACTGCCCCGCGAACATAAGGAGCTCCCACATACTTTTTTGCTTCTGCAATAAGCCGTTCACGATAAACGCGGGATTCAGCTTCCGTCATTTCTCGCGCAAAACACCGTACAGGAATCAGTGCAATCAAAAACACTGCTGTGAGCCATACAAATTCTTTTCTGTAAGTTTTAAAGAAATTCATACTTCAATTATCGGTGTTTTACTTTTAAATATAAAGCATTACCGCTCCAAAAGCTTGTACATCGGGTCTTCGTCAGGACAAAGCTCCAATACATGTTTTTCACAGGCAAGAACTTCACTTGGTTCGTGTGTAACATGAAGGAAGGTTGTCGTGCCGCTTTGAGCAATAATTTCAAGCAAATCCAATATTTTCTGACGGAACTGGTCATCGAGCCCATGGCAAGGTTCGTCCAAAATCATGATTGGAGGACACTTTACAGCGCCGCGCAAAATCAAAATTGCCCTCTGCTCACCATAAGACAAGGAACCAAAGCTTTCACTTCCACGTCCCTTAAAGCCGCCTAGTTCAAGCCATTTTTCCGCTGCCGTCGCTTCTACATCACTTGGAGCTTCATACAATCCGATTGAATCGTGGAAGCCGCTCATAATCACTTCGCGAAGGCTTGTTCCTCCGAGCATGCGGTATTCAACGTGAAGACGGTACGAAACAATTCCAAGGCGATGTTTAATATCCCAGATTGTTTCTCCAGAGCCGCGGCGGGCGCCAAATATTTTTATGTCGTTACTGAACACCTGCATATTGTCGCCGGTAATCAGTTCAAGCAGCGTAGTTTTACCACTCCCATTTGGTCCTCGGATAAGCCAGTGTTCGCCGCGATTCAGCCGCCAGCTAAGATGACGCAATACCTTGTGATCATCCCAGCCGACATTAACATCGTTCATATCAATTAAAATATCACTTTCCGGCTGGTAGTTTTCCACGCCCATAACGATGTTTACTTCATCACTTAAGCGGCGAACTGTATTTGCAAATTCTTCATAATTTGCCTTACGCTCCTCTTCAGCCTTTTTTGCTTTTTCTGCGGCGATTTTTTCGTAATCAGTTTTGCTTCCACAAAAAGAAACCTTTCCGCCAGTGAACTCAATTACATTAGTAATAGCAGCAGGGATTTCTACAAATCGTTCCATACTCAAAATGATTCGAGGGAAAGTAGAATCTGTTTTGTCGTCATTCAACTGTTTTGAAGCAATTGTATCAAAAAAATCCAGAAGAATAGCACGGCTTTCTGCATCAAGGCCGGCAAATGGATCGCTCAAAATTAAAAGCTTTTTCTTAGAAACAAGCGCCCTTGCAAGCAAAGTCCGCCGGATTTCCCCTGTAGACATATATTTAATTCCACGGTCCAAAATCTTTTCAACGCCACAGAGCTTTATTTCCGGATACGCATCCAGCTGTTTTGCAACCTCCGGCAACGGTGCACCCTTTTTTATTTTTCCAACAATTCCTTCTGCGATTAAAACTCGTCCTGTGCGGCCAATATCAACACCGCCTTCAATAAATTCACTTTCATCGTTTTCGCGTTCTTCCTGAATAAGCCTTGCAGCCCGCTCAAGAGAAACCGTTTCCACCGAGTCTGTAAACACATTTGAATAAAGCGCTACATCCTCCGGATTTTCAGAATTATTCGGAACAAAGTGATAACCGAAAGAACCGTCTAATGCCTTTAAAAAATCAGCCTTTCCACCGCCATTAGGCCCAATCGTAAGCCAAGCTTCTCCAGGTCTCATTTCCCAGTCAACGTTATTCAAAACTATTCCGCGGGAATCTTCTATTCTGCATTTATTTATTTTTACAAGACTTTTGCTTTCCATAATGAGTAAAGAATACCACAATGCAGTATTCCTATGCTATAATTTTGAGCATGAAGATTACTTTCTTCCTTGCAATTCTGACTGCAGGTCTTTTAGCCTTCGCCGACACACCGGAAATCCACCACAATCCCTGGGAACTAATAATCTACCGCCCTGAAAATTCAAAATCTATGAACGAAGTGCGCTGTTACATTCGCCTGCAGGATGAAGACGGGAATGATGTAATTAATACAAAAGCAAAAGCCACCTACGAATGGGCAAGCATCCCTGATGTAGTAAACCAATATAAAAAGGCCTGGTGGCTTTCGGGCGGAGTTGCCGCGCATCTGAACCTTAAACCCGGAAAATACAGAATCTCCGTATACACTCCCACGGAAAAACAATATCCATACCCTTCTGAAAATCGAAATCAATGGGAATCAAATATCCTTGAATACGACACAAACAATCCAACCAAAGTAATCTTTGTTTCTCCCGTTGCCAACGAAAACGGATTCTACACCGGAGAATGGTTTATTTCCTTCAAATCCCCGGAATATTTCAAGTTTACCAAACCTCGCAGACAATAAAAAAAGGACTTCCGATTGGAAGTCCTGTAACATCTCCTAGCAGAATTGAACTGCTGTTGTCGGGATGAAAACCCGATGTCCTAACCACTAGACGAAGGAGACATAAAGTATGCTATTTATACTATTTTTGCCTAACCTTGTCAAGTGCCAAACATGGATTTTTCAAAAATTCATTAAATTACAACTTTACCATCATAAAGGAATTCTGTGCTTCCAGTAAGATATACTGTATCGCCGGTGTAGCGGACAATCAGTTTACCGCCACGAACAATTACAGTTATATCCTGATTCATCTTACAGTAGCCGTTCAAAACTGCTGCAATTACCGCTGCACAGGCACCCGTACCGCAGGCTGGTGTTTCACCGTTTCCGCGTTCCCATGTGCGCATCTTCAATTCGTTTGGTCCAACAACTCGAACAAATTCAGTATTTGTTCTGTCTGGGAATGCTTCGTGGTTTTCAAAGATAGGTCCAATCTTTTTTACATCAACCTTGTCTACAAATCCACAGAAAACAACACAGTGAGGGTTACCAACGCTCAAGCAGGTTACATCGTAGTTTATGCCGTCAACAGTAAGCTGCTGATTAACGATTGCACTTTCTGGAAGACCATCAATATTAAGCTTCTTTTCTTCAAGAGTTGTAGGCAATGATTCTGAAGTAAATTCAGGGCGTCCCATATCTACAGTTACAGAAGAAACAATTCCATTCAACTTGTACAACTTAAGCTGCTTTACACCGCTCTTAGTTTCAAGAGTGATTGTAGCTGTTGGTTCCGACTTTTTCTCATGCTTTTCTGCAATACCAAAAATATCGTTATCATAAAGATATTTTGCAACCGCACGCATTGCGTTTCCGGCTGTCATACTTTCAGAACCATCAAGATTGAAGAATCTTACAAATGCATCAGCCTTATCAGATTTTCCTACCAATACGATAGAGTCTGCACCAATTCCTGAACGGCGGTTACACAAACGAACTGCAAGGCTTCCTGGATTGTTGATTTCCTGTTCTTCAGTATTTATGATAATGAAGTCGTTTCCAGTAGACTGCATCTTTGTGAACTTCACTGTTTCTTTGCTTGTGCGCAAATCATTGATGTCGATGAGCTCTACGTTTTCTGCTGAATAATGGCTCATCAAACAGTTAGCAAGTGCGTTTGCTGTATCGATTGCTGTAAGACATGGGATATCGCGTTCTACTGCATGGCGGCGCATCTTTACACTGTCGGCAGCCGGGTTTCTTCCCTTTGCAGAAGTAGAAATTACATAATCAATCTTTCCAGAATCGAGCAATGTAAGAAGGTTGTCATCCGGATTTTCGTGAATCTTATTTACAACCTGAACTTCCATTCCGAAATCCTGAAGTGTTTTTGCATTTCCTTCTGTTGCGTAAAGCTTAAATCCCATGTCGTAGAATTTGCGTGCAAGTTCAGGAATTTCGTATCGGTCAGTCTTTCGAACACTGAAGAGTACACCGCCGCTTCGTTTCATGTTGTAGCCGGCACCAATCAAGCCCTTGAACAAAGCTTCTTCCATTGTTGCGGCAATTCCCAAAACTTCACCAGTAGACTTCATTTCTGGTCCAAGGTGAGTATCTACATCCATCAATTTTTCAAAGCTGAATACCGGTACTTTTACAGCAAAGTATGGAGGAATGCGGTACAAGCCGGTTCCATAACCCATATCCTTGAGCTTTTCACCAAGCATTGCGCGGGTTGCAAGCTCAACCATTGGAACACCGGTTACCTTTGAAATATAAGGAACTGTTCGTGAAGAACGAGGGTTTACTTCGATAATGTAAAGATCGTTGTTGTAAATCAAATACTGAATGTTTACAAGACCCTTTGTTCCAAGCTTAATTGCCAAATCCTTTGACTGGCGGATAATCTTTTCGCGAAGAACATCGTTCAAGTTCCAGCTTGGATAAACGGCAATACTGTCTCCAGAGTGAATACCTGTTCGTTCGATGTGTTCCATGATTCCAGGAATAAGAACATCTTCGCCATCACAGATACCATCTACTTCAAGCTCAATACCCATCATATACTGGTCAATAAGAACCGGATTTTCAATTCCCTGAGCCAGAATGATTTTCATGTATTCTTTTACATCGTCGTCGTTGAAAGCAACAATCATGTTCTGTCCGCCAAGAACGTAAGACGGGCGGAGCAATACAGGGTAGCCCAAATCTTTTGTAGCATTAAGAGCTTCTTCTACATTCATTACAGTAAGCCCGCGTGGTCTGTTGATATGAAGCTTTTCGCAGAGTTCTTCGAATCGTTCGCGGTCTTCTGCAAGGTCGATTGCATCTGCACTTGTTCCCAAAATCGGGATTCCCTGTTCATCAAGGAATTTTGCAAGCTTAATTGCTGTACCACCACCAAATGCAACTACAACACCGATCGGCTTTTCTGTGTTGATAACACCCATTACATCCTCTGGAGTAAGTGGTTCAAAGTAAAGTCGGTCAGCAGTATCAAAGTCTGTAGAAACAGTTTCCGGGTTGTTGTTTACGATTGCAACTTCATAGCCGAGTTTTTTAAGCGACCATACACACTGAACAGAAGCATAGTCAAACTCAATTCCCTGACCAATTCGGATTGGACCAGAACCAAGAACAACGATTGTTCCCTTAGATTTCTTACCGTTGGTTGAGCCTGCGGTCCCTGAGCCTTGTCGAAGGGTCGAAACTGAACCGTGCAATTCATTCAAGAAAAGTTCGGCTTCGTTTTCTGCATCGTAACCAGCATAGAAATATGGAGTTTCTGCATTAAATTCACCGGCGCAAGTATCTACCATTTTGTAAGAGGCAGAAATGTGTGTTACCTTTCCGGCTGCGCGAAGTTCTGCGAGTTTTTTATCATTTGCTTCGATTGTAGCTGCAGTTCCTTCTGACTTGTTTGAAACCTTATGTTCGATTACTCCGGAACGACCTTCGATTGTTGCGCCAGTCATAGTTGCAATTACTTTGTCCGGGTAACCAAGCTTTTTAGCTTCAAGATAAATATCCTGAGTAAGCTGTGCTTTAGCAGAACCCTTTTCGTCACAACTGATTTCTGCGCCATCCTTAATCATCTGGAACATGTCTTCCATTTCAACAAGGTTCATGAGTTTATTAAGGAACCATTCGTCAACCATTGTTACACGGTGAATATCGTCAACGCTCATGATTCCGCGCTTCAATGCCTGGAAGATTGCAAAGATTCTCTGGTCAGTACATTCACCTACGCGAGCAATAATCTTTTCGTCGCTTTCTTCTTCAAATACCTTAAGATTTAGAGAAGTAACACCGATTTCAGCACCTCGGGCAGCCTTCATCATGGCTTCCTCAAAAGTACGACCGATTGCCATAACTTCACCGGTTGCCTTCATCTGTGTTCCAAGCTTGCGGGCAGCATAAACGAACTTATCGAATGGGAACTTAGGCATCTTAACTACAACATAGTCAAGGACAGGTTCAAAGCAAGCTGCAGTTTTCTTTGTTACAAAGTTAGGGATTTCGTCCAGGTTGTAACCGATTGCAATCAAAGCGGCAACCTTAGCGATTGGATAACCAGTAGCCTTAGAAGCAAGAGCAGAAGAACGTGAAACACGTGGGTTTACTTCGATTACAGCATATTCAAATGTTTCCGGGTTCAAAGCAAACTGACAGTTACATCCACCTTCCATTCCAAGTGAACTGATGATATTAAGTGATGCCGAACGGAGCATCTGATATTCTTTGTCAGAAAGTGTTACAGCAGGCGCAATAACGATAGAGTCACCAGTATGAACACCAACCGGGTCAAAGTTTTCCATTGAACAAACTGTAAGTACGTTTCCGCTGTGGTCGCGTACAACTTCAAATTCAATTTCCTTCCAACCGGCAATACATTTTTCTACAAGAATCTGGTGGATTGGTGAGCGGTGAAGACCGTTATGAGCGATTTCATCGAATTCTTCCCAAGTATAAGCAATACCACCACCTGTACCACCAAGAGTAAATGCCGGGCGGATGATTGCCGGAAGTCCGATTCCATTTTTAGCAAAATCAAGAGCATCTTCGTAAGTTGTTACAACCTTTGAAGGAATACATGGTTCGCCAATCGATTCCATTGTATCCTTGAACATCTGGCGGTCTTCTGCCTTATCGATTGTTTCCGGCTTTGCACCCAAAAGTCTTACATTGTGACTTTCAAGGAATCCTGATTTTGCAAGCTCCATACAAAGAGTAAGACCTGTCTGTCCACCAAGTGAAGAAAGGATGCTGTCCGGCTTTTCTTTTTCAATGATGCGTTCAATCGTTTCCGGAATAAGTGGTTCGATATAAATATGATCTGCCATTGCGTGGTCAGTCATCAATGTAGCCGGATTTGAGTTTACAAGAACTACTTCAAGTCCCTGTTCCTTCAAAGCCTTACAAGCCTGGCTTCCTGCATAATCGAATTCAGCAGCCTGACCAATGATGATAGGACCTGAACCAATAACCATTACTTTATGAAGATCTTTATTTAAAGGCATTTATATACTCCTGTATTTTACTAAAAAAAACGGCTTTCAAAATAGAAGCCGCTTAAAATATTATGCGTTTGCTTTTGTCTGCTTTATTGTTGCTGCAAAATATTGAATTGCATCAACTCTTTCAGAATTAACTTTAAAGTTCTTAAAGTAATTATGATCATTTATGAGGGTTACAAATTCATCAAACAAGAAACTTGTATCCAAAGGACCTGAACAAGCTTCCGGATGGAACTGAACACTGAAAGCAGGAACATTTGTATAAGCAAGACCTTCGCAAGTTCCGTCGTTTGTATTTACAAAGCTAAGAACTGCACCGGCTGGCAAAGTTTCATTCTTTACAGCATATCCGTGGTTCTGAGAAGAAATATAAACGCGTCCTGTTTTAAGATATTTTACCGGCTGATTTGCACCACGATGACCGTACTTCAACTTCATAGTTTCAGCACCGTTTGCCAAAGCCAAAAGCTGATGCCCAAGACAAATTCCGAAAATAGGAATACCGGTTTTCAAAAGTTTTTTGATTTCTGCAATGATTGTAACGTTTTCGGCAGGATCTCCAGGACCATTACTAAGCATGATTCCATCCGGATTCAAAGCCTGAATCTGTTCTGCAGTATATGTACATGGAACTGTTACTACTTCAAGACCGCGTTTAAGAAGCTCACGGCGAATATTTGCTTTGGCACCAAAATCCCAAAGAACAACTTTTTTGCCCTTTCCGTTTTTCATAGCTTCAACAGGATCATTGATTTTTGTGCCGTCTGCAGTAACTGGAACAAAGCGATATTTAGCACTTTCGCTGAAAACAACGTCAGCAGGTTCTTCTACACCGGTTGCACTTCCTGTAACAGAAGCAACAGCATTTACAATTGAGTATGATTTGATTTTTTCAAGGAGAGCAGATTTTTTCTTTTCATCAGAAAGAGCGGCACGTGCTTCAACAGCTTCTGCACTGTTTCCGCTAATGAGCATACCGTTCATAACACCAACTTCTCGCAAAACCTTTGTTAGCCGGCGAGTATCAATGTCGTAAAGACCAATTATATTCTGTGATTTTAAATAAGAATCGATATCTCCGCCGCAACGGAAATTAGAAGGCTCTTCGCACCACTGCCGAACGATGTAGCCTTTAAGATTACACTTTGAACTTTCGTAATCTTTTTTGATGTCACCATAATTTCCAATCAATGGAAAAGTCTGAGTAACAATCTGACCGTAATAACTTGGATCAGTTAAAGTTTCCAGATAACCGTTCATACCGGTTGTAAAAACTGTTTCGCCGATAATGCAACCTTCGGCACCAAATCCCCTTCCCTCAAAAACCAGTCCATTTGCCAGGACTAAACATGCTTTAGTATCCATACTAAAACGCAATTATAGCATTTTATTGAGATAATGAAAACACCCCGACCGTATTTGATGAAACTAATTGATTGAATGCCGAGTTTTTAAAGTTCTAGTAAAAACTGGCGCGAAGGAGAGAAGCGTTGTGGAAAAACACTCTGCTTGTGGTTGTCGCGCAAGCGACATAAATAAGTTCCTTTGCCACAAGCAGCGTGTAGTGCACTAGTGCACGATTTTACACAGCGCTTATCGACTGGGAGCCAGTTTTAAATGCAGATTAATAAACTCGGCATCCAATCGATGGGATTACATACAGGTGTAACCGCCGTCTACTGGCAAAATTACGCCAGTTACATAGCTTGAAGCCGGACTTGCAAGGAAAATTGCAGTTGTGTCCAATTCGCCTTCGTTGCCGTAGCGGCTCAAAGGAATCATAGTCTTTGCATTCTGCTGGAAGAAATCTGAATCCAAAGTTTCTTTTGTAAGAGGACTATAGAAATATCCAGGGCAGATTGCGTTTACGTTGATTCCGTATTTTCCCCATTCAGAAGCAAGACCGCGTGTAAGGTTTACAACAGCACCCTTCGCAGCATGGTAAGGAGAACAAGGAGCAACCTTATTTCCAACCAAACCGTACATAGATGCAATATTGATAATGCGTCCGTACTTAGCAGGAATCATTGCCTTTTTAGCAACTGCGCGTGCAACCTTGAATGTACCACCCAAGTCTACGTTCAATTCACCATTAAACTGATCATCTGTAATATCTTCAGCTGGAGCAACTGCACCAGTACCAGCGTTATTGATAACAATATCAATGCGGCCAAAAGTCTTCATAACTTCATCAACAGCGGCATTTACTTTTTCTGTGTCTGTAATATCACACTGAATTGCAAGTGTTTTTACCTTATATGTATCAGCAATCTCTTTTGCAACTTCATCGATTTTTTCCTTTCGGCGTGCAATTGCAACAATCGATGCTCCCTGATTTGCCAAAGCCTTTGCCATCTGAACACCAAGCCCTGTTGAACAACCTGTTACAACAGCAACCTGTCCAGTTAAATCAAAATAATTCTTCATTATGTAACCCCCAATTAAATTATACAACAAACAAAATCAAAAACAATGACCAGAAAATAATTGAGATTTTTCCCTATGCCAAAGTTAAATCGCCGTCTTTAATCCATCCGTAGCGGCGGAATAGTTTACCCATGAACCAGCACAATACAGCAGGAAGTACAAAACAAACCATCAACAATCCAAACCAGTCCATAAAGCCAGGATTTATTCTCAAAGAATCCTGAGTGATTGCAGCAATCTGTTCTGCAGCAAAACCGGCTTTTTCAGCCTTGTGCACAGCCCATTCCACCGCCTGCTGACTTGGGCTGTACCAGCCGGAAATTACACCTATCTGTCCAACCAAACCGCAGGTTCCCATACCGCTGGAAACCGCAGCACCATTCATTGTCATTCCGAATACACAAGTTGCAATCGGACCTGTAATGGCACTTGCAACTATCGGCACAATCCATACCCGAGGATTCTTAATGATATTCGGCATCTGGAGCATACTTGTTCCAAGTCCCTGACTTACTACACCGCCCCAGCGGTTTTCCTTAAAGCTAAGAACAGCAAATCCAACCATCTGTGCACAGCAGCCTGCAACCGCAGCACCGCCAGCAAGTCCCGTAAGTCCAAGAGCCGCACATATCGCCGCCGAAGAAATCGGTAGTGTAAGCGCAATTCCTACAACCACTGAAACAAAAATTCCCATTACAAAGGGATGAAGTTCTGTTGTAAGCATAATGAGTTTACCAACAGAATCTGCCGCCATACCGATGTACTTTGCAAACAAAACAGAAAGTAAAACTCCGGAAATAATCGTAACAATCGGCGTTACAAGAATATCAACTTTTGTTTTACGACTAACCAGCATACCCAGTTCTGCAGCGATAATTGCAATAACCAGAACCGCAAGAGGACCACCGGCTTTACCCAAAATATTTGCAGTAGCACCAACCGTAATCAGGCTGAACAAAACAAGGCCATGCACACCCATTGCAAAGCCGATACCAACAGCCATAGCCGCGCCAACTACATGCGCATCCCAGCAGAAATTACCTGCATCAAATAAAAACTGAAAAACGGAATTATCTCCAAGTCTAAGAAGCTGCTGCCCCAAAGTACGGATAATAGTTCCAACCAAAAGAGAGGCAAACAATCCCTGTGCCATCCCGCTCATTGCGTCTATCAGATAACGCTTTACATACTTATTCATAAAACCCCACTAGTTACGGTGGTTGAGGCTCTCGAAACCACCATGTTTTACATTCATATTTACCCTTGTTTTACAAAACTTTTCAATATATAATTTTTCTTATTGTAAAAAGTGTATGAAAACAAAATAATCAGGAGTTCTTATGAAAAGAATTGTTGTTTCTGCATTTTTTGCAGTACTTTCATCAGCCCTCATTTTTGCCGCACCAAAAAAATCTACCGGAAAAGTTGAGCTCAAAATTTGGGAATCAAGCGGTTCTGAATCAGTTTTTATTCAGACAGCGATTCGTGAATACAAAAAAATCAATCCAAGAGTACGTATCACCTACGAACCAGTAGAAAATACAGATGCCCGAAACAAAATCGAACTTGACGGTCCAGCCGGAGTTGGTGCCGACATCTTTGTTGCTCCACACGATCACATCGGAGCTCTTATCGCAGGTCAGCATATTCTTCCTGTTGAAGACGCAGAAGAATACATGAAGGATTTTTATCCTCTTGCAAAAAAAGCCGCCTCTTATGACGGTGTTGTCTACGGATATCCACTCGGTGCAGAAACCTATGCTCTTTTCTACAACAAAGACATTCTCCCGGAACCTTTTACCCACTGGGATGATATCATTAAATACGCAAAAAACTGGAACAACAAGGTTGAAAACCGTTATGCAATCGCATGGCCGGTAAACGACCCTTACTACGCATACATGTTCATCGACAGCTTTGGCTCACCACTCTTTGGACCAAATGGAACAGATCCAAAACAGCACAATTTGAATTCAAAAGGTGCAATCGCAGGGCTTACTTACATGCAGAATCTGCGTCGCCTTGTATTGAACATTCCTGCAGCAGACGCATCACGAGACTTCTGCCACGGTTCATTTGAAGAAGGCAAAACACCAATGATTATTACAGGTTCATGGAAAATCAACGAGTTCAAGAAAAGCAAGTTGAATTTTGGTGTTACAACCCTTCCAAGTTTCCCTGGACAGAAAACACCTGGAATATCTTTCTCCGGCGTTCGCCTTGCCTTTGTAAGCTCATACACAAATTATCCGGAAGAAGCAATGGAATTTGCAAAATTCATCACTTCAAAAGAAATGCTTCAAAAGCGCTTTGAAATGACTGACCAGATTCCGCCAAGAAATGATATTCAGATTGAAAATCCTCTTACTCAGGGAATCGTAAATCAGCTTAAATATTCAAAACCGATGCCAACAATTACTCAGCTTGGAACTTACTGGCAGATTATGGGACCAGCAGTTTCTGGAATCTGGGAAGGCGACGACGTAGCAAAAACACTCGATATCGCTGCCCGCCAGATGGAAGCTGTAAAATAACATCAACATGCGGTGGTTTCGCCCCTTCGACAGGTACTTCGACAAGCTCAGTAACCACTCAGTAACCAGAGCCTTGGTTGTTGAGCTCCGTCGAAACACAACCACTTGCCCAAATCTTAGATAAAAACTATTATTTTGCTATGGCTTTGACACAAAAAGTAAAAACCTTAATTGAAGAATTTATTGATAATGAAACTATTGGTGCCGTAGAAAAATTCGCAGACACCGCTGATAACGCCGCTGGTTCAGTAAATAAAATTGCTGCAATGTTCGGCTATTCAGGTGATTTCGCTTCTCAGGATGAACAGAAACTTATTTTGAGTTTCAAGAAAAACCTTAAACTCCTTATCGAAAAAACATGGGTTGAAAAATCTGATGTAGCCTTGAAAGAACAGATTCTTTTCAAGCTCGAAACACTTTGTTCTGATTCAGAATGGACAAAAAGCTATGTAGATTTCCTTCTCATTTTGAATGACGCAGTATACCTCATGTTTGGACAGCAGACAAAATCAGAAGACTTTGGTGAATACTCACTCCGCATCGATCCTGAATTCGGTATTTTCTGGGCTTATGTAAAAAGCCTTCCTCAGCCCACAGACTGGCCGGTTGAAAAATGCCGCAATGCAGTATTGCTCGGAATGTACTTCCTTGCAAACTACTAATGCATGAACCAGCCGGAACACCTAATCACTTGTTCCGGCTTTTTATTTTTAAATACGGAGTTTTTTATGACACTTGAAGAACAATATAAATCATTGCGGGAAGGAGCCGAAAAGCTTGCTCTTCTTACAGCCGCAGAAAAAAACAAAGCCCTTGAGGCCGTTGCTCTTGCACTAGAAAATAATCGTGAAACAATAATTGCCGCGAACAAAAAAGATATCGAAATTGCGCGTTCCAACGGAACAAAAGAATCTTTGATTGACCGCCTTACACTGGACGACAAACGAATCACAGGAATTATAGAAAGTCTTAAAATTGTTCTTGCACAGACAGACCCAATCGGCGAAGAAATTGCCGGCTGGAAAACTCCAAACGGACTTAATATCCGCCAGGTACGCGTACCAATCGGTGTTGTGGCAATCATTTACGAAAGCCGCCCGAATGTAACAGTTGATGCATTCTGCCTTGCTTACAAAAGCGGAAACGCAATTCTTTTGCGCGGCTCTTCAAGTGCCTACAATTCTAACAAAGCAATCGTACAGATAATCAAAGACGCTTTGCAGAATGTTGCCGGCGGTGTTGCACAGGCAATCGAACTGGTTGAAGTAAAAGAACACAACCACAGCGATGTAGATGCAATTCTTACTGCCGTTGGAAAAATTGACGTAGTTCTTCCACGCGGCGGAAAAAAACTTATTCAGAGCGTTGTAAGCAATGCCCGCATCCCGGTTATCGAAACAGGAAGTGGCGTCTGTCACCTTTACATCGATGAATCTGCAAACCTTGAAATGGCAGCCACAATTGCCGAAAATGCAAAGATTCAGCGGCCAAGCGTTTGTAACGCAATCGAATGTATCGTAGTAAATAAAAAAATCGCTGAAAATTTTCTTCCGATGCTGGTACAGAAATTTGCCGGCAGAGTTGTGTTCCATGCGGACAAAGCAGCTTATGACATTCTCTGCAAACAGAAAGATGATTCCGGAAAAACAAAGCTTCTTCAGGCAACCGAGGAAGACTTTGGAAACGAATACCTTGATTACGAATGCTGCATCAAGACAGTTGAAAACATTGACGAAGCTATCGCTTATATCAATAGTCACAACACCAAGCATTCAGAAAGCATAATTACAGAAAGCCTTGCAAATGCGCGACTTTTCCAGGCAAAAATCGATGCAAGCTGTGTTTATGTAAATGCTTCTACCCGTTTTACAGACGGCGGAGAATTTGGTTTTGGCGCAGAATTAGGAATCAGTACTCAAAAGCTTCATGCCCGGGGACCAATGGGAATTAAAGCTCTTACTACAACAAAATACTTAATCAATGGGGAAGGACAAATCAGATGACAATCGCAGAATCAATAAAAAACGCCCGCAAAATTGTTATAAAAATCGGTTCGAATACACTTGCAAAAGCAGACGGCACACAGAACACAGAATTTATGGCAAGTTTTGCATCTCAGTGTAAGTCCCTCATAGATCAGGGAAAACAGATTGTTCTTGTTTCTTCTGGTGCACAGGTTTCCGGAGTTTCAACTCTCAAAGAATGGGCACGCAAAAAGGACATTCACTTTAGACAGGCCTTGTGTGCCATCGGACAGGTTGAACTTATGGCTCAATGGCGCAAGGCTTTTGCCGAACAGAATCTTCACATTGGACAGCTTTTGTTCACCAAGGAAGATTTTGAAAACGATCACCGCTCGCTAAATATCCGAAACACACTTTTTACTCTCGCAGATGAAGGCGTTGTTCCAATCATCAATGAAAACGATTCAGTTTCCATCGATGAATTTAAAATCGGGGATAACGACAACCTTTCTGCCCTTACTTCAATCTTATGGAGCGCAGACCTTTTGATTTTGTTCAGCGATATCGACGGAATCTACACTGACAATCCAAAAACAAATCCAGATGCAAAATTGATTGAATCCGTAAAGTCAATTGTAGAGCTTAGAAAAACAATTACAATCGGTGAAACAAATGCATTCGGTACCGGCGGAATCGAAACAAAAATACAGGCTGCAGAAAAAACAACTGTATACGGTATTCCACTTTTGCTTGCAAACGGCGGAAAAGAAAACGCACTTACAAGACTGACAAAAGAAGATGCAACAGGAACATTGTTCCTTGCTGAATAAGAACACTGGTACTCCCTGAGTGGTTACTGAGCTTGTCGAAGTACCTGTCGAAGGGAATATTCAAAATCGATATGATTACAGGTGGTTTCGAGGGCCCTTCGATGAACTCAGGGACCGCCTCAACCACATCAAAACTTTTTGGAGGAAATATATGAAAATTAGTTGTATTGGAACAGGTGCTATGGGCGGCGCAATCATGAACGCCGTTTGCAAAAAATATGAAGCTAAAAATATTTTTGTAACTGATAAAAATTCAGAAATGGGAAAAGCCTTTGCAGAAAAAAACGGCTGTAATTTTGTTGCTTCAAATACAGAAGTAATCAAAGGTGCCGACTATGTTTTTCTTGCTGTAAAACCACAGTTTCTTGGCGATGTATTTGCAGAAATCAAAGATGCGATTTCTCCTGAACAGGTAATCATTTCTATGGCTGCTGGAGTAAAAATCGAAAAACTCGAAGCCTTTGCACCAAAAGCACGATTTATCCGTATGATGCCGAATGTCTGCGCACAAATCGGCGAAGCAATGACAGCCGTTAGCTCAAACGCAAACATTACAGAAGCAGAAATGAACACCGCAAAAGAAATCCTGAGCGCAGCCGGCAAAGTTGAACAGGTTCCGGAACGCCTTATGGACTGCGTTACTGGTGTAAGTGGTTCCGGCCCGGCATTTGTATTCATGTTTATCGAAGCAATGGCAGACGCTGCAGTTCGCTGTGGAATGCCAAGAAATCAGGCATACATCTACGCCGCACAGACAGTAAAAGGTTCTGCCGCCCTCGTACTCGAATCAGGAAAGCACCCTGGCGCACTCAAAGATTCAGTAACCTCTCCAAGTGGCACAACAATCGAAGGCGTTGCCGCCCTTGAAGCAAACGGATTCCGCCATTCCGTAATCGAAGCCGTAACAAAAGCTTACGAAAGATCTGTTAGTCTGGGGAAGTAAGTATAGTTACACGTAATTATTTTCCGTGTGATACATGAGATAGAATTCCTGGCTTTTGCATTCAAAATTGGAATATGTAAAGAACCTCAGAGCATGTACTTTTCTTAAAGCACAAAAAGGATTCCCTGAGGCACTCAATTTCAAAAATCCCACTACTTGAAATTTTCAACTTTGAATTTATTTCTGCAAGCCGCATCAGACATTTTAATAATATTTCAGGGCCATTAAAGAAATCAAATTTGCAAGTAATACTCTTTATCAAAGGAACTGAAAATAGAATCACAAAAAACGGTATTACTTTTATCGGATTAACAAGCCTTTTGCAAATGAAATCCAAATTTTCGCCATCAAGATAATAAGATTTCGTTACAGATTCAGATAATCCAAGCTGTGTCCGTATTTGTTTTTCAAGAACTCTAAAATCATCTGATTCAACTGCATTCAAAACAAATTCAAACAAAGGATGTTGTGAAATTTTGCAGACAGACTTTTCTTCAACAAAATGTTTGCCAAGGCTGTTTTGTAAAAAGTCTGGTATTATATTTTGACAAACTTTTACTTCTTCCGTCGATATTTCCACATAAGGTAAATTCAAAATTTGCAATTGATTTAAAAATTCCCGATAGAACATCTCCTCTGCAAACTTTTGATAAAAATCCACATAAAAGTAGCCGTTTAAAATTGTCAGTTCGATTGAAATATCAGTAAAAAGAGAACTTATTATTGAGCAATCAGTAATATATTTTGAAAGACAATCCCAGCCTTCATTTCTTATGTAACTTATTGTATTTGTCGCCAAATCTGCATTATTCACTAGTAAATCAGAATAGATTTTATATTTATCGTAAAGAGTTAATCCTTGCAAAATGATTCTCTGTTTATATATGTTTTCTGAAAGCTTGTTTTTTTGGATTTCTTCAAGGCATTCAAAATTCAGTAAACCTTTCAACATGGATAGTTGCTTTTCAATTGGCAGTTTTTCATAACTTTCGAAATAAGGCAGCATTGCGCTTGAAACTAAATTTTGATGGGCTGTCGGTGCATTAAGATATTTCCTTGAATTAACACAAATCAAAGATCTAATTCCATTTGAATGAGAAAGAATTTTATTTATTGCCTTATTCAATAGCAAAGAAAATAAAACATTTGGAGTTCCATCATTATTTTTAATAAATCTTATTAATTCAGATTCTTTGATTTTCAATCTAAACAAGGTAGGATTAGCATTCAGTTTCATCATATTGTCGTTGCCGGTGTTAAACTTCCTAAAAATGCCGGCGAGAAATTTCCGCTT
>CAMHIV010000012.1 GCA_946185185.1 uncultured Treponema sp.
ATTTTTTTATAGAGGAGGGAAAGGAAGAAAAAAGAAAAAAGTAAATGAAGGTTCAAGTGGAGTTGTTTCAAGAGGAAGAGGAGTTGGTTCTAGCGTAATAATTTTTTGTGATGATTTTTATCTTGATATTGCAAAATACAACGAAGTAAAAGCTTCTATGAAGCCAAATTATAATTTAGGTTATATCGAAATAAAATATCCAAAAGGCTCTTGTAGAGAAAAAATATCCATTTTCGATAGTGATGCGCGAGCTGAATATTTTGAAGTTACTAATCAAATAACTCTTAGAAATTCATCTGAAAGTGTACAAAAACTAGAGAATTTGTGTTTTGGAAGTACTTCTAGTACTGCAGCACAATTATTTATCGCTGATAAAGATATAGAATTAAAATTATCAGAGCATGAAGTTGGTTCTATAGACTATTATAGTCCTAGCCAAGCATATTTTATCTTCAACAATGTAACGGAGTATATCGATAAGCAGTTTATCACCGCTTATGCCGATTTGGATTATTCTGGCTTTACTTCGGATTCAAAAGTTTTTGCTGCCTCTGATGGTGATTATGTAAGTAGCGGTAATTATTGCATAACACAGACAGGATCAGAGACGATTGATTGGCAAACTCTTTATTATGTAAAAGTTGATACTCAGGGTGTAGTTAAATTTAAGGAAGTAGATTTTGAACTTTCTGCTTCTTATGCAACAGATTCTGCAACAAGTTATAAAACTGGTGCAGCCCTTCCATATAACAATGGCACACTCAACTTCACTGTTGTTTCAGATACTTTGGATGTGTCTAATGAAAATAAAATAGAAAGCATCACATGGAAAGTAAACGGCATTACAAAGCAGACTGGTAAACAACCAACTTATTCTGTTCAAACCAGCGCATTGAATAAAAAGTCATCTAATATTGTGGACTGTATAATTGAAACTTCATTCGGTAAATACTCAAGCGCATTTGAATTTAAGTTTGATGAATCCGGTTTGAAGCCTGCAGATATGACAAACAAAAAGATTTATCTTGACGGCAAACAGCTCAAGCTTTACCAGGAAAATGCCACAGATATTGTTTTGCTTAGTGGAGTAGACGGTCAGACCAGATACTGGATTCCTGGCGACGGCTACATTTATGCTTACTGCAACGGCACTTTGGGAATCTGGCAGCTTATGGAAGACAATACTTTGAAGCAGTACACTGTTAGTGGTGATTTTATTGACTGGATGGCAGATCCAATTAATAACTATATCGAAAAAGGAATTATCGATCTTTGTTACTCGCCGGCAGAAAAAGATAAGGAAGATTCATATCTATATCTTATCGTTGATTATAACTCAACTTCTGCAATTTATGCAGTTCCAACATTGATTAGTGGTGCTGATTATGTAGAGCCTGAATCTGTAAAGAGTGACGCAGTTTTTATGGTTGACAGCATTTATAGATATGTTCCTTCTCAAATTACCATTGCAAAAGATTATAATGGCTACAAGGTAATCCTTTTGGCAGGTAGAGAGGAATCTCATTCTGATAACAACGGATTCTATTTCTGGGAATACCAGTTATATGCTAATAACAATGGTACTGAATTCGATTTTAGTTCAAGTAATGAAGCACTAAGTAACAAGAACTACAAACTGAATAGTAGTTTCGCTGCAAAAAAATATGAAGTAACAGATTTGGAATATGTAAACGGTAAGGCCTACGCCCTTTGTAGTGAGTTCAATATCGAAACTGCTCCATATTTCAACTATGGTTCAATCGTAGAAATTTCCATTGGTATTTCGGAAGCTAATGCCTATGAAATCAGTTATACAGCTCATGGTGTTCCAGAATATGACAGCCAGGATTCTTGGCCTACAATAAAAGCGCATGATAATGCAGATAATCCAGCACTTATGCCTTCTTTACTTGACGGAAATGTTAATCCAAACTGCTTCTATAATCCATTGCGCTTTGTTGCAATAAAAGAAGATGAATTATTGATTGCAGACCGTGTAATCTACCAGAAAGATTCGCCAAATCCGGGGGAACTGGAAGATGCAAGCCGTTTTGTAAACTTTAATTTGGCAAGCCATTCGATTACAGGCACTGTAACAGGAATCAAGCTTTCTGGTATTGGTTGTGTCGGAACCTGGAACGTAAAATAGTAGGAGAGGGATAGAATTATGAAAAAGATTTTTGCGATACTTGCCGCTTTGTTATTTGCAGGCTGTTCAAATGAAGTTCAGAATTCTCTGCTTCCTTTTGCACTTGCCGGAAACGAATCTAACCCGGTTGTACTTGAACTTTACGACCCGGATGAAGAAAATGCTACCCGAGCTTTGCACCCTGCACTTGAACTTGATATGACAAAATGGGACACCTCGGGTTCTGGAATCACAACCATAAAACTTACGAAAAATGGATCTGCAACAGTAACATTTGATCTTAATGATTCTGATTCAGGTTTGACTTTTTCTAAACGCAAAATTATTTTGCCTTCTAGTATTAAACGAAACAATAAAGATAAATACACAATCGAAATCGAAGGCTTAGGCGATGGCCAATATATTAAATACTATGCAAAGGTAACTGATGTTATTTTTGCTATAGATGATCCTCTTCCTGTAAAAATTCCATTGGAATATGAAACGCAGGGTTCTACTAGTGGTTTAAGTTTGAATCTTACTTTGGAATTTTATGCAGATGACTGGAACCTTACTTCCCTCGGAAGTGCAAATCTTTCAGCCTATTTAGTGTACCCAGATGGTACTTATCCATTTAGTCTTTCAATTGATGGTTCTTGGAACACTGTTTCAGATGATGAAATAACTATTGAGGTTTCTAAAGATGAAGCCGGCCCTGATTTTTACACCATGTATTTTGATTTACAAAACTACACTGATAAAGCTGGTGTAAAGCACAATCATTATACTCTTGCTTTGGAATGTGGTAATGAAATTTGGTACGGCGCACAAATGACTGCAAGTAAAAGGGTTGTTCCAGTTCTTGCAGAAGAGCAGACTGCAGCAACTTCTGCTAAAGTCTGGGAATTAATAAACAGCTACATGCCGGAAGTAACTTACAATGAAAATATTTATGACTATGAACTTAAGGTAGAAAACTGGGGAACAATCTATAATATTTACTGTGATGATTTCTGGCTTGATACAGATAAGGCTGCTGCCCTTGATTTCAGTTCTGCTTATTTACCTTCTTCATTTATGACTCCTAGAATAAATGTTCATACAAAAGATGCTGATTATTCTATCTACTGGGCAACAGGGGATACAAGTTCTCCATATACTTATAACAGAGTCTTGAGCTTTGAAGGGGAATCTTTAAAAGTCGATGCAACTGGCTGCACAAATAAAATTCTTACAGTAAATCGATTTACTCAGGAAAGTGAAAACAATATTTGTAAGTTCTACTACAAGGGTAATGCAAAAGTAAAGTATGAGGCTGTAGAATCTGGTGTAACTTCTTCTTTCCCTGGATTTTTATCTGTTTATCTTGATACTTTTGCAGACTACACAATAACTGAAACAGATTTTAACTCCCTAACTACAGATACAGCAGCAAATGCTAACTGGTTTTTATACGGCGATAATATGAAATATCCTCAGTTTGTTTACGATATGAATGGAAATTATCAGTCTGACTGGAAAGGTGGTGCTAAGGTGCCTTTCTACTTTATCATAAAAACAGAGTAATGCTTTTTTGGGGTAAAAAACAGGCTTTGGTAAGCGTTTGTGTTCCGGTTTATAATTCGGAAAAAACACTGCTTACCTGCCTGGAATCTGTAAAAAATCAGAATGTTCCGCTTGAACTGATTGTAGTGGATGATGCAAGTCCCGGTACGGATAATGCAGGCAGAAGTTGCCGCAAAATTGTAAAGTCTTTTGCAAAATCTGCCGGCTTTTCTGTAAAATATCTGCGACATGAAAAAAATCGTGGTGCGGTGGAAGCACGCAGAACAGCATTGTATCAGGCGCGGGGAAAATATGTTTCCTTTCTGGATAGCGACGATACTTTGCCGGTCGGCGCGCTTAAAACACTTTTTGATGCCGCAGAATCGGAAGGCGCCCACATTGTTCATGGAAAAGGTTTGCTTGCCTCTGTAAATAAAGAAAACAGCAGCCTTGAAACTCAGCAGAAAATCAATGAATCTATTACTGCGGTTTATGCGGGTGTTTTGTCTGGCAAGCAGATTCTTTCCGGCTGGCTTATGGAACGCAAATTCTGCGGCTATCTTTGGGGAAAGCTTTTTGATCGCGAACTTGTTTTAGAAGCTTTTAATCATATTTCGCCGATTTTCTGCGTTATGAGCGAAGACTTCCTAATCACCTTCTGGCTTTTGTTTGAAGCTTCAAAACGCAATTCAAAATACATCGGGCTTGATAAGTATGTGTACAACTATTTTGTAGAGCAGGGGATTTCGAGCCGTTCTTTAATCAAAGATTTGAGTCAGTGGGAAAAGCATTGTACCGCCGCATCTGTTTTTACGCAGATTTTTTCGGCTTTGCAGGAAATGCAGGAAAACGGCGAACAAACCGTTTTAACAGAGCAGGAGCTTGATATGCTCCATAAATACTGCAATAGTTTTCTTGCCTTAAACATAAAAACCTTGCAGCAGGATGTTGTCAGCGAAAAACAAGAAGAAGCCTATGCCATGCTCTGCGACTGGTGGGGCGAAGATTATGTTCACCAGGTTGAATCCTCACCGTCTTTTCTTTATAATTAAATTCTGGAGTGAATCTAATGAACTTAAAATCTCTTTCTACTTCTGCAAAATATTCTATCGGAGCTGCTTTTGTAATGCTCATCGTTGTTGCAATTTCTGCAGTCACAACTGGAATCTTTTTTTCAAAGAACTGTCTTGATAATTTTTATATAAATGCCGGCACAGAGCTTTCGCAGTTTAATGATTCAATTACAATGTTTTTTACTGCCAAAAAAGCAGAACTGAATGTGTTTTCTAACTTAGAAGCTGTAAAGGCTGCCGATGAAACAATTCATTCCTTTGTAGATGAAGTGGGTGAAATTCAGATTTTAGGCTATGCAAAAGGTCCTGTTGAACAGAGAATCCGAGAGGTTTGTAAAAACTTTGCAGCCCAGGATTCTGATATTGCAGAAATTTATATCGGAACAAAGTGGGGCGGTTATGCAACCAATTTTGACAGTTCCATGTCCGGCGGTTATGACCCTAGAAAGCGTGGATGGTATTCAACGGCATTAAAGGGAAACGGAAAAACAATGATTACCGATGCATTTGCATCTACTGTCGGTGCTACGGTAGTAGGAATCACCCGTTGTGTTTATAACGATTATGATGAATTTATTGGAAACTCTTCTATTGAAGTTTCTCTTGATACTCTTAATAGCATCCTGGAACGGGTTGATTTGGGTGCCGGAAGTTTTCTTATGATGGTTCAGGGGGACGGAACAATTCTTGCGGATACTTCCCCTGCGCGAAATAATTTTAAAAAAATCAACGAGATAAATATTCCTGGACTCCAAAAAATACTTTCAAGCGGAAACAGGGGTGCAAGTGTAAAAATAAACGGCGAATCCTTTCTTACGGAATATACCTCAAATCATGAAACAGGATATCAGATTATTGCATTCTGTCCTTCTAAAACTGTATTTTCAGCTTTTTATAAAACCCTTTTGGTTACAGTGGCAATTTGTATCATTGTAACTTTTATTCTTGCATTCCTTGTTGCCGTGATTACAAGAAAATCAATGCGCCCTTTGAAGAATATTGTTCATTCTTTGCACGGAATTGCAGAAAACGATTTTACACGAAATATTACAGTAACTTCTACTGACGAGCTTGGCCGGGTTGCAGAAAGATTCAATGAAACAATGGTAACGCTCCGTTCAACCTTTGGAATGATTTCTCAGAGTACAAATGAGCTTGACAAAATTGGTAATGGGCTTGCAAATGACATGAGCAACATATCGACTGAAATTTCAAAGATTTCGGAAAATATTCAGGAAATTTCAAAGGAATCAGATTCTTTGAGTAAGAGTGTTTTGCAGACAAATGATTCTGAAAAAGAAATTGCAGATGCGATTTCTAAATTGAATATCAGTACAGAACAGCAGGCTTCTTGCGTAAATAATTCAATTGAAAGTGCCAATAAAATGATGGGCAATATTAACGATATTTCTAATTCGATTAATAATACAAGTGCAGCAGTTCGTTCTCTTTTGCAGGCAACAAATATCGGCCGCGAAAACATGAAAAAATCTGTAGAAATCACAGAACGAATTGCCGATGCTTCTGGAAGTTTGCAGGAAGCTTCTGCCGTAATTATGAATGTTGCAAGTCAGACAAACCTTCTTGCAATGAACGCTGCAATCGAAGCCAGCCATGCAGGAAGCGCAGGACAGGGATTTGCCGTTGTTGCAAGTGAAATCCGAAACCTTGCCGAGCAGTCTTCTAAGCAGGGACAGGTAATTACTCAAACTCTTAAGGATGTTAGCCAGGAAATTGCAAATCTTGCGAATTCTACAAAAACTGTAGAAACAAGTTTTACTGAAATATTTAACCTTTCGGAAAATGTAAGCTCCCTCACCGGCAAGGTTCAGGCTGTTATGGGTGAACACGAAATAAGCTGTAAGGAAGTTCTTTCTGCAATTAATGAAATTGAAGAAGTTACAACAAATGTAAAGAAAGAGTCTGCCGAAATATTTGACGCAAGCAAGGAAGTTTCCGAAGCTATGGGCAATATGAACGGAATCGCTTCAAATCTTTCTTCCCGCATGAATGAAATGGAAGCCGGAGCAATGAGCATAACTAAGTCTACGGAAGTTGTGAACGAACTGTCTCAGAAAAACCGCGGAAAGATTTCTGCTCTTGCCGGAGAAGTGAATAAATTTAGGGTTTAGAGAAATTCAGCATAGCCCGTGCTAACTCAGAACGACTCTAACCGGATAATCTGGTTTTCTTCAATAGGGCATTTACTGCAGATCACATATCTGTATCCGTCGTTCAGTTCAATTTCCTTAAACGAATACTCTTTGCTGTAAAAGGCTTTTCCGTTTATTAAGTCCATCATGTTGGTGTCGGAAGCTTTTGCGTAGCATTCCATTTTTGTCCAGTTTACAACATCTTTGTCCGAGTCTTCTTTAATTATTTCAACATCGCAGCCAATCGGCTGGTCGGAAATTGAACACATTACTCGTTCTTCACTGTGGGAGAGGCTAAAGTATATGTCCGGGCGTTCTTTAAAAAAAGGGCGCCCGTTATCCTTGTGGCTAAGCTCCAGCAAAGATTCGTCGATTTCGTTTTCTTTTAAGGCACGGGAAAGCAGAAGTCCTACTCCAAGGCAAAGCCGTTTTTCCTTGTCGGTTTTGTAGGTGTCAATTTTCTTTTGCCGGTATTTTGGAACAGTTTTGTACAGGCTTGAAAAAGTTTCGGCATTTTCCAGAGCTTTTGTCGTCGCAATATACACTAATGTTTTCATAAGCCACCTCCAATTTAGTTCGAGTATAATTCATAAAATCTAAAACGCAACAGAAATTTGATTACAGAACTTAAACTTTATGATAGAATGGAAGTATATTAAAAATATGGAGTTTTAGATGAACAAGTCTGAATTGATTGATGCTATTGCAGCAGAAACAAAACTTACAAAAAAGGATACAGATGCATTTCTTAAGTCTTTTGTAGAACAGGTTTCTGCAGCCCTTGAAAAAGGTGATGAAGTTGCGCTTTTGGGATTCGGAACTTTTTCTGTTGGAGAAAGACCTGCCCGTTCTGGAAGAAATCCAAAAACAGGCGAAACAATTACTATTGCAGCTTGTAAAAGTGCAAAATTTAAGGCAGGAAGTGCACTTAAAAATCGCGTAAACAAATAAGTTTTTACAAACTTTTTACGTATTCGGCAGCAGAATGTGCGGCAATTGCTCCGTCACTTGCTGCCGTTACTATTTGGCGAAGTGGTTTGGAACGCACGTCGCCGGCAATGAATAAACCAGGAATAACGGTTTCCATCTTTTCATTCGTTACAATGTAACCGCCTTCATCCTTTTTAAGCATTTCAACTAATTCTGTTTTTGGACTCATTCCCACAAAAATGAAAACGCCTTCAGTTGGAATTTCTGTACTTTCTTTTGTAATAGTGTTTTCAATTTGAACTGAAGAAACTTTTCCGCTTCCTTTGATTTCCTTTACGGTTGAATTAAGGTGAACTTCGATTTTTGGATTTGAAAACAATCTTTCTGAAACAGATTTTACCATACGGAATTCGTCCCGACGGTGAATTATGTGCACTTTTGCTGCAAGATTTGCAAGGTACAAAGCTTCGGTTCCAGCGCTATCGCCTCCACCGATAACTGTTACCGTTTTATTTCTAAAAAATGGTCCGTCGCAAACGGCACAATAGGAAACACCTGCGCCTGCAAACTCTTTTTCTCCCTTTACGCCAAGTGTTTTGTGTTCGGCGCCGGTTGCATAAATCAATGCAGACGCAGAAAAAGTTCCTTTTGGAGTGGAAACAAAGAATTTATTCTCTTTCTTGTCTATTGCCGTCGCCTGTGTCTGAATTATTTCTGCGCCAAATGACAATGCCTGTTTTTTTGCGTTTTCCATAAAGTCATAGCCATTTACAGCCGGAAATACGCCCGGATAATTTTCCAGATTGTCGATTTGCAAAACCTGTCCGCCGCATCCGGCTTCATCGATAACGGCAACTTTCATTCCTGACCGCGCCGCATACATCCCCGCCGAAATCCCCGCAATCCCGGCACCAATAATCAAAATATCTTTGTTTTCCATATTTTAAATATACTGGACGAATTTTATGTTTTCAAGA
This sequence comes from uncultured Treponema sp., assembly GCA_946185185.1. Taxonomy (GTDB): domain Bacteria; phylum Spirochaetota; class Spirochaetia; order Treponematales; family Treponemataceae; genus Treponema_D. Next base: position 8,807 of record CAMHIV010000012.1, read on the forward strand.
AAAAAATATCGTTATATGATATAATAATTTGAGGTGGTTTCGAGAGCCTCAACCACCGTAAAGCATGTTAGGAGCAGCTATGATTTGGTTGATTGGAAATAAGGGTATGCTTGGAACAGAAATTGCCCGTCAACTTACAGAAAAGAAAATTGAATTTACCGGAACAGATATTGATGTAGACATTACAAATCCAGAAGCCTTGGACACTTTTGCTTCTTCGTTGAAGGATTTGAAATACATTATCAACTGTTCTGCATATACAGCTGTAGACAAAGCCGAAAGCGACGCAGAATTTGCAAAAAAATTGAACGAAACTGGAGCCGGAAATATTGCAAGAACTGCAAAAAAATACGGCGCCACAATGATTCATATTTCAACTGATTATGTTTTTGATGGTTCTGGAAATACACCACGAACAGAGGACATGCCGATTGCGCCAATCGGTGTTTACGGCAAGACAAAGGCAGATGGCGAAAAGGCGGTTATCAAAGAAACTGATTCTTATTACATTCTTAGAACAGCCTGGCTTTACGGTTGGGCAGGGCGAAACTTTGTTTACACTATGATAAAGGCAATGAATACTCATGAAAGTGTAAAGGTTGTAAACGATCAGAAAGGTTCTCCAACTTTTGCCGGGGATTTGGCTGGTGTAATCATTCAGCTTATTAAAAATGGAAATATTCCTTTTGGAATTTATCACTGTACCGATAACGGCGAAATTACCTGGTGGGATTTTACAAATGAAATCAAAAAGCAGGGAATCGAAAAGGGTTGGATAACAAATAAAACTTGCGCTGTAAATCCATGCACAACTGATGAATATCCGACTCCTGCAAAACGACCTGCTTATTCGGTTTTGAGCAAAGATAAAATTCAAAAAGCACTGGACTTTACTCTCCCTGACTGGAAGGAAAGTCTGAATGTGTTCCTGTCTTCTTCGTTGTTCGATAAGAGCCGTATTGAATAACCTAAATACTTAGGTTATTCAATACGGCGGTTGAGCGGTCCCTGAGCCTGTCGAAGGGCTTGTCGAAACCCCGTCATCGCTGGTTCATTTTTACTGAAGTTTTTGAATTAAAGCCCAGATTGATTCTGCGGAATTAAAATTTTCCGGCGAGATTTCTTCGGCGCCAATTTCGATGTCGAATTTTTCATTAATCTGCATAACGAGCTGCACTATGTCAAAAGAGTCCAAAAGGCTGTTATCGACAAGTGCAGTTTCGTTTTTAAAATCGATTTCCGGTTTTGCTTCCTGCAAAATTGTAAGTAATTCTTCCATATTCTACTCCATGTAAATTTGGTTTGCGGTGGTTGAGGTTCTCGAAACCACCTGTAAATATTCTTTTTAAATGCCCTTCGACAAGCTCAGGGACCGGAATCAATCATAATTGTTTTTTTAATTCAGTTCGATCTATTTTTCCGTTCATGTTCATCGGCATTTGTTCCAGATGAACTTTTTTGTTTGGAATCATGTAGTCCGGCACTGATTTTTTTATGGCGTCGATTATTTCCTGCGGTTCGATTGTTCCCGTGTAGAAAAGAACAATTTTTGATTTTTCGGAATCGTAAAGACAGCAGTTTTGTTTTACTCCATCGACAGCGCTGACGGCTGTTTCAATTTCTCCAAGTTCAATGCGGTGCCCCATGTGTTTAATCTGGAAATCTTTTCTGGAATCGTACATGATTTCGCCGAATCTATTGTAGTGCACGATATCGCCGGTTCTGTAGATAATTTCCCGGTAATTTTTATTCAGTGGATTTTGCACAAAAGCTGCCTGTGTTTTTTCCGGATTATTATAATAGCCCAAGGAATTACAGGTTCCACGAACGCAGAGTTCTCCTTTTTTATCCGGCTCGTTTGGCGAAATCAGTTTATCTGATTCATCTAAAATCAAAATATCAGTGTTTTTACATGGAAAACCGATTGGAAGGCTTTCTTCGTCAGAAAATTCGCGGTTTACAATGTAGTACGCACAGACATCAGTGATTTCGGTCGGACCATAAAGGTTTGCATAAAGCGCATCCGGATAGGCTTTTCGCCAGATGTTCAACTGTTTGTTCGGCATAACTTCTCCGCAGAAAAGAATTTTCTGAAGGGTAGGAACAATGAATTTGTCTACGGCTTTGAGGTTTGCCATTATGCACAGTGCGGATGGTACCCAAAAGATTGTGTTCACTTTTTTTTCTGTAAGGAACGCAAAAAGATTTTTTGGGAGCATAAAAAATTTCTGCGGAATTATGTGGCAGGTTGCACCATTTTTAAGTGTCTGGTAAATGTCCAGAATCGAATTATCGAAATAGAACGGCGCCTGTTCGCCAAAAACGGTTTCGCTTGAAATGTCAAAGGTTTCGGTTACCCATTCAGCATAATCGATAACGGCTTTTTGATTGATTATTACACCCTTTGGTGTTCCAGTTGAGCCGGAAGTGAATAAAACATAAAGCACATCGGTGTCGATAGTGCGGTTGAGCGCATTTTGAATCAGTGTTTGCTCCGGGATAAGCTTTATCAAATCTTCATAGAGCTTTATTTCTGTACTGCTTGCAAAATTCTGGCAGGATTCAAAATGTTTTTTGTCGGTAATGATAAGGGCCGGCGAAACGGTTTCAAGGATTTTTTCGATTCGGGAAGAAGGCATCGAAGTGTCGATTGGTGTGTAAAAGTTTCCGCTGTAGGCGGCGCCCATGAAGCAGCAGATTACTTCAACGCTTTTATCCAGATAAATTATTACCGGTTTTTTGAAAATGTTTTTCTGGCAAAGGTATGTTGCGATTGATTGCGCTTCTGTTTGAAGTTGTTTAAAGGTGATTTCACGGTTTTCATCTGAAAAGGCGATTTTTTCTGCAAATTTTACTGCTGATTCATCAAGATAGTCGGTAACGAGACGTTTCACTGATTTCCCTCTTTTTTTATTTTCGTTAATATTTTAACATATTATTCATTGATAAAAAAGAAGTGCCGGGAGATTTTTCAGTGTCATTAATTTACGGTCATTGAGTGCCCCCTGAGCATGTCGAAGGGCTTGTCGAAATGACCTGAACAAGTGGTTTCGAGAGCCTCAACTACCGGCATTGTGGAGATTTTTGGCTGTGTTTAAAAAGTTGTGTAAATTATTCCTGTTCGTATCAGGATTTTTCTTGTTTTGCTTTGTAATTGCATTTCTTCTAAAAGACGATGCCAATTCATATTCCCGGGTTTTAAAGCACGAATTTTACAATCAGAACAAAATCGATATTTTATGCTGCGGCGCTTCTCATGTTTCCCACGGTTTGGATACACGAATTGCGGATGTTGAATTTGGCAAAAACGTTTTTAACGCCGGAACTCCAGCCCAGCAGATTGATGGAACAGCCGCAATTTTGGAAGAAGCAGTTTCCCGCTATAAAATTGAAAAGGTTTTTCTGGAAATGGATTATGGAATCATTACTTCTCCGCCGGCAAAATACAGAACAGATTCTACTGCTGATTATATCGTATTGGATTTTTTGCGGAATCCAAAAATAAAGCTTGCGTATCTAAAAAATATTTCAAATTCAAAAAATGTAATTCATTCAATTTTACCGATTGGCAAAAATAAATTGATGACCCTGAATCCGCGAAAAATCTTTGGAAAAATCAAAGCAATTCTGACCGGAACTTATTTTAAATATGAATACAAAGCATCTGATTCTGCATATGCCGGAAAAGGCTGTGTCCTAGACGACGAAGCTGTTTTGCAGGGCTCGCTTTATGAAGCAGAATTTGAAGAACCTTTTAAACCGACGGATGTGTGTGAAGAAAATCTTGAAAGCCTGAATAAAATCGTAAAAATCTGCCGTGAAAATGGAATCGAGCTTGTTTTTTATTCAATGCCGGTTACGCATTTTTATCTGCAGCTGCATCAAAATTATGACGAATACATTTCCTTTTTAAAAAATTACGCGGAATCAAATGGGTACAAATACTACGATTTTAATTTGTGCCGCGAAAATGTTCTTTCTCTCTGTGATTCGGATTTCAGCGATGATAACCACTTGAACAAGCTTGGCGTAGAAAAATATTCCCGGGCTTTCTGTGATTTTTTCACGAGGAAATATAGTGAACTAGATTTTTTCTATAATTCATATGCCGAAAAATTAAGCACTATCGACAAAAAGCTTTTTGGTTTGGTTTTAAAAGAATCGGAAGACAAAAAATCCGTGAAAATTATTCCGCTTTCAAATGCAGATTTGGAAAAAATCACATACGATATTTATTTTGAAAATGGCGAAAGCTTGAGATTATCTGGAAATGCGAAGTTTGATTATCCGTCTGTCGGATATGGAGTCTTCAGAATTTTCGGTTATGTAGACGGCATTTTGAACTGCAGTGTTGAAAAATCATATTTTGGTATGTAGGAGGGTGTATGAGTTTAGTTTCATTTTCTTTTGCAATATTTTTGATTTGTTCGCTCATTTCCTACTATGTAATTCCGCGTAAATTTCAGTGGATTGTGTTACTGGCCGCGAGTACTTTTTTTTATTTCTGCGCCGGAGTCGGAAATTTTGCGTTCATTATTTTTAGTTCGCTCACAACTTTTTTTGCGGCAAGGCTTGCATCAATATTTAATCGCCGGCTGGCTGAAAAAAAACAGGTTCTTTCAAAAGAAGATTTTAAAGTCGAAAAACAACGTTCCCAGCAAAAAAAGAGAATCGTTCTGAGTATTTTGCTTACCTTAAATGTTGGAATACTGATTTTCCTGAAATATATAAATGTTCTTTTTATTCACAAAACCTTTTTGCTTCCTCTTGGAATTTCATATTACACGCTTCAGCTGATTGCCTATTTTATGGATGTGTACAATTCAAAGTGCGAGGCGGAAAACAATTTTCTGCGTTTTTATTCGTTTGTTTCATTTTTCCCGCAGTTGATTATGGGACCGATAAACCGTTATCCGCAGCTTGGCAAACAGATGAAGGAAGAGCACGCCTTTGATTTTTCAAATATGAAGCACGGCGTAATGCTCATTCTTTTTGGCGCAATGAAAAAGTATGTAATTGCAGATTTGCTTTATCAGAGGGTGGTTTCCGTGCTAGATAATTCCCCGTTGAACATTCCCGGAATTCTGATAGCGTTCGGCGTGCTCATGTATGCGGTTTATCAGTATGCGGATTTTTCCGGCGGAATTGACATGGTGCTCGGTATTGCAGAGCTTTTTGGCTTAAAGATGCAGGAAAATTTCAAGCAGCCGTATTTTTCTACGAGCCTTGCAAATTTCTGGCAGCGCTGGCATATAAGTCTGGGTTCCTGGATGCGCGACTATGTTTTTTATCCATTTGCGTTTACAAAGTTTATGCAGAATTTGAGCAAGTGGTGTGCTAGTCATCTTGGAAAACATTTTGCAAAGGTTCTTCCCGCCGGAATTGCAAACATTTTAGTTTTTATGCTGGTGGGTTTGTGGCATGGTCCAGAGCTTCATTTCTTTGTGTGGGGACTTTATAACGGGATTGTCATTGCTTTGAGCGATTTTTTGAGTCCGGCGTTTAATAGATTGAACGAAATATTGCATATCAACGCAAAAAGCCGTGGAATGCACATTTTTAGAATTGTACGCACTTTCATCATTGTAAATATCGGCTGGTATTTCGATCACATTGTGGATGTAAAACGGGCGTTCATTTATTTGAAGAATACAATTTTGCATTTTGGCTCGGTTTCAACCCTGATGAATCGGCAGTATCTGATTCAAATTTTCGGACACATTTCTAATTTTGAATCCCAGATTGTACTGGTTATCATAGGAAGCGCAATTGTTTTTGCCGTCAGTCTGCTCAAAGAAAACAAGGTTGACGTTTACGCAAAAATTCAGAAAAAGAATATTGTGCTGCGCTGGATGTCGTACTACGTTTTGATGGCGCTGATTATTCTTTCATTCTCGTTTGCTTCCGGCGAAACCGGCTTTATGTATGCCCAGTATTGATTCTTTCTGTTGGGAAGTTGTTTTTTAAAATAAATTTATGCTAGTATATTCTCATTATGAAGAAGATTGTTGATAAGCTTTTTGGACATATTTATCATCCAATTGTTAAATATTTTAGAACCCGGCCCGAGTTGTCGGCAAAATTGTTTAAAAAGTGTTTTTCAAAAACTGAGCACCGAAAAAACCGAATTTATGTTGATGTAACCCAGGTTTTTGTAAAGGACGTTGGTACTGGAGTTCAGAGAGTTACAAACAACATTGTAAAAAATATTGCTTCAATTTCAGACGAATACGACATTGAGCAGGTTTATCTCGACAATAAACAGGGTGTGTTTTCCTGCAAAACAAAAAGCCCGGTGACTTTTATCAAGGGTGATATCTTTTTCGAGCTGGATTTAAATTACATTTTATTTACTAATTACAAGCACTATTTTAAGCGTCTTCGAAAACATGGAGTCAAAATCTCGATTTTTATTCACGATTTAATTCCAATCCGTTATCCGGACTTTTTTGATGTGGGAACTTACCGCGTTCAGCTCCGCTGGATGAAGGTTTGTCTGCGCTTTGACCAGATTATCGCGAATTCAAAGTCTACTTTGGATGACGTAAAAGCTTTTATCAAAGAAACCTCATATGTTAAGAGAAACAGACATATTCAGTTGAATTATTCTCTTTTGGGCTGTGACTTTTCTTCAATGCCGAAGATAGCGGATAACAGCACAAAAAACAAAAAGTCTTCATTCCTAATGGTAAGCACTGTTGATAAACGGAAAAATTACAAACAGGCGCTGAAAGCTTTTACTTTGCTCTGGGAAAAAGGTTACGATATTGAACTTAATATTGTTGGGCGCCCTGGGTGGTGCTGCGAAGATACAATCGAAATGATTAAAAATCATCCGATGCTGAACAAAAATTTGTTCTGGTTCAGTAACGGGATTTCTGACGAAGAGCTTGCAAAGCTATATTCGGAAGCAACTGCAGTTATTTTTGCAAGCCTTGCGGAAGGATTTGGCCTTGCGATTACAGAGGGCGCATATTTTAAAAAGCCGTTGATTCTAAGAAATCTTCCTGTATTCAAAGAAATTGCCGGCGAAAATGCATATTACTATGACGGTCTGGAGCCGGAAGATCTTTCTTCTGCAATTGAAAATTGGCTGGAATTATACAAAAAAGGTACGGTACCAGATTCATCAAAAATCCAGCTCCGTACCTGGAATGAATGTACACGCGAAGTATACAAATATCTTACTTCTGCAGCAAAGTAAATGTTCCTTTGATTTCTTTCTTTGTGCCGATCCAGCTTTCGTCCATGTCTTCCGGATTCTGGTCGTTGTAAGCAACTCCAAAATCATCCTGGGCGGTAGGGAATGTTCCTTTTATGAAGAACTTAGAAAGCAATTCGATGTAGTACTTGCAGGTGTTATCTTCCGGACGAACGGCGAGCAGTTTCTGGAACTGAGTAAGCGCCTGTTCGTAGTTTCCAGTTTCGAAAGTTTTGATAGTCTGTTCCCATGCGGCAACATAATTCAAAAGCTTTTCTTCTGTTCCGTCTTTTATTCCAAGAACTTCGTAAAGGCGGATTGGAGTTTTTACGTTTACAACCTGAACACGGTCAAGGCTTCGCACAATGAACCGGTCGTCCAGCTGCATACGGGTTGCTTCACTTATAAGAATTCCGTTTGTGTGGTACTGTTTGTTTACGCCTTCCAATCGGCTTGCAAGGTTTACATTGTTTCCCATAACGGTATAGTTTTTCTTGTTTTCAGAACCCATGAATCCGGCTACGATGCTTCCTGAGTTGATACCGATTCGTGTAAAGATCGTTCTGTTGTTGTGAACCATTATGTAGAAAGCAGAGTAGAGTGTCGGGTTTACAGATTCCTTGTCTTCTTTTTCGACTATTTCTTTGATTGTTTTGTTGATTTCAACTTCGGCCTGTTTCATTTTGATTGCTGCAAGACAAGCCCGGGCTGCGTGATCTTCCATGTGAACAGGGGCTCCAAAGAATGCCACGATAGCATCTCCTTCATATTTATCTACAGTTCCGTGTTCATCGATAATGATTTCGCTCATTCGGGTCAGGTAATAGTTCAAAAGTTCTACAAGTTCATCTGCGGAAAGCAGCTCCGAAAAGCCGGAAAATTTCTGAATATCCGTAAAGATTGCAGTCATTTCAAAGTTCTTTCCACCGAGTGTAAGCTTTGAAGGGTCTTTTATGATTTCGTTTACAACGTCTTTGCTCAAACACTGGCTGAACGCATTTGTAATAAATTTCTTGTCCTTTTCGCTGCTTCGGAAACGGTAGACTGTTTCAAGAATGAACGAGGTAAAGGCAATCATAAGCGGTGCAAAGAACGGAATGTAAATGCTTCCGATTGCCATGAATGCTGCCGGAATCAAAATAACTACAGCAAGAAGGCTTACTCCCACTAAACTCTGAACCCAAACCTTTCGTTTTGAATGGAAACAGAACGTAATTACGCAAAGGATGATTGTTGGAACAATTCCCCAGTACCATTCGACCGGATAAATAAAATCCTGATTCAAAATTGTGTTGTAAACATTTGCATGGGTTCCAACATTTGGATATTCGTTTGCAAATGGAGTTGTTCCCAAATCTGTTGTACCGGTTCCTGTATCACCGATAATACAGAATTTTTTGTACAGAATTGGAGAAAGAGTTTCATAGGTTGCGTTATAGTCGACTAAATCTTCAACAATATACTGTACATTTGCCATAAAAGTTTCATTAGAGAAGTATCGTTCCTGATTTACGAGGTCAGCAAAACCATCACTATCCAGATATTCTTCAAGAGCTGCAAAAAATTCTTTGCGGAGTCCAAAATATTCTTCATAAGTTGAATTGCTTACTCCTCCGTTTATTACCTGATTGTTTTCATCAAGTCCTTCCAGACAGCTGAGAATGTATGCTTTGTATTCCAGAATATCATTGTATTTTTGCAAAAGATTATAGATGCTGGGTGCACTGCAGATTGAATAGATTTCGTTCAAATCCTGAACAATTGTTTTTTCAAGCTGACCAAGGTTCCAAAGGTGGTAAATAGAGCAGTGCTGGAAAGAAGTTTTATCTTTGTCCATTACTTCATAGGCATCGCCGTTTGCGTCCTGTTCAAGCTTTGTTGCGGCAAAACCTTTTTTTACCCAGTTGATGAACATGCTTCCTTCTTTGTCCAAAGGAATTCTGATGTTTTTTGTACCGGTTCCGTCCGGCATTGTACAACCGTAAAGAATGATAAAACGGCCTTTCAATTCAATTTTTTCCGGCGAAAGGATTTTTAAAATCGGTGCGAATGAAAGCTGTGCAAGGGCTCCGTCCGGATATTTTATAAGAAGTTTGATTCGGCGGCGGATTCCGTCCTTATCCAAAAGCACATTGGTAAATCCGGCTCCACGGGCATTTTTGATGATTTTGTGCAGTGCTGGAGAAAACTTAGTGTAATTTTTTAAAAGATTTAATTTTTCAAAATCGTTGTTTTTATCCGTAACGGGAATAAGGAATCGTTTTTCGGCATATTCCATGTCTTCTTCCGTTGTTGTGAGTGCAAGGTCTCCGGCATTTACAGTGAGCCAGGTATTCCCAAAGAATTGAACGGCCCGTGCAAAATAATCGTCGTTATCTTTAAAAAGCTCCGAAAGCATGGAAACATTTTTTTCAGGATTTTTACTGATGGCGGCATAAACATCTTCATCCAGTTGTTTTTCCGATTCTGAAAGGAATTCAATATCGAATACGGCAGTGGAAGCATCGAATTCCTTCATCATCAAAAGACAGTCTGCAATTTTATCGCGGGGCCACGGCCAGTTACCCATTTGACTCAGGGCAGTATCATCGATATCTAACAGAAGAATTTCCTGGCGTTCAACAGGAGCCTTTTTTATATGGAGGAGAATATCATAGAAAGTTGATTCAAATCTTGATAATAGTCCAAAGGCTGCAAGAATGCCCCAAAATAGGGCAGAATAGATAATTACAAAAAAATCAGTTCGTTTTTTAAAATTTATTTTTGCTTTCGAGGTATTTTTCATGACTAAAATTATAACATTATATATAATAATTTTTAAGGATAAAAAGAGTTATTTTAGGAATTTACAATGAAGAAAATTATTATTGCATTGCTGATTTTATTCGGCACAACAGTTTTTTCTTTCGCCCAGAGTTCTCAAAAGATTTCTGAGTTGATGGCTGCGCCCGAAATTACAAAAGGGCAGGCTTCGTATCTGGTTGCATCTTATATGCAGCTTGTAAAAGATGAAGCTTCAGAAGATGAAGCATTTGACGCATTTAAAGAATTGCGTTTTTTTGCTTCGAACGAAAATGTATCTGATTTAATACGAATAGATCAGATTTCTTTATTATACATGGAAGCCTGCAAATTAAAGGGCGGGTTGTTTTATTCGATTACTCACTCTAAGCGCTATGCATTCCGCGAACTTAAAGCAAAAGGTTTGATTCCAAATCAGATTGTTGGTTCAATGACTGTAAGCGGACTCGATGCAATCAATCTGTTGAATGACTGCGTTGCCAAGTCGGGAGGGACTGAGTAATGAAAAAGTTTACAAAAAAAATGTTTGCTGCGCTAGGAATTTTTGCGCTTTCTGCTTCCGGCGTTTTTGCTCTTGATTTTGGTGGACTGTTAGATAACAGCACAGTATTTAAAACAAATGCAGAGCAGAACTTTAAACTTGATCAGAAGAATTCGGCTTCGTTTTGGGTTCGTCAGTCTTTGAATAAAACTGGTTCAAATTATTTTATCGCAGAAGCAATTTACAATTTTGAAAAGGATTTTTCCGGCGAAGAAACAGTAACTACAAATGCGCTGGATTCTGACTTGTTTAAGCTGGTTTTGAACAAAAATACTTCTGCCGGGCTATTTTCTCTTTCTGCTGGAAGATTTTTCTACTGCGATTTAAGTGGTCTTGCATATTCTCAGACTGCGGATGGGCTTCTTTTGAGTTTTAATGGAAACAGGATTGAAGCATCTTTGTACGGTGCTTACACAGGTCTTCTGAATGCGCAGAATGTAAAAATTCTTACATCTAAGGTTCAGGCAAAGGATCATCCTGCTTCAGAAACTGATATTTTTGGCCAGACTCATACTGTTGAAGATAATTACTTTTTTGAACCGGACAAAGATGCCCTTTACGATTTGGCAGAAAAATATGTTATCGGTTCTGCAATGGTTTCTTTCCCGAACCTGTTTGCCGGACAGACATTGAATGCCCAGGTTCTGGGAACATTCAGAGTTGAACATGAAGGTTATACTCGTGTTTATGCTGGTCTTGGCTTAAATGGTCCGATTACAGGAACTATCTTCTATAATATTTCTTCAACACTTGGAATTGATAATTACAACGGCGAAAGCACACATTTTTCAAATCTTACTGTTGCAAACTTGATTTATTATCTTCCATTTGCATCAACAAGACTTCAGCTCAATGGTTCTTTTGCTTCGGGTGAATACGGTGATTTTGGTTCATTCAAAGGATTTACAGAAATCAACGCAACCTGTTCTCTTATGGATGTTCAGTACGAAGGAATTGCAAAATGTGGTCTCAGCTTTAGTATGAAGCCAGTTCGGACTTTGACTTTTTCCGGTGCCGCTGATTTGGTATTTGATGCTTCCGGAGATTACTACCGCGGTGAAGCAGCTGGTCTTGGTTCAGACAAAGAAATGTCTAGCGTTGGATTCCAGTATAGTGCCGGTCTTGCATGGCAGATTGTCAGCGATGTAATGGTTGGTGCTGATGTTTCTCAGTATTTTGACGGTGATGGTTCAGATTATCTTGATAAAACAGCATTTACAATTAAAGCTGCTTTGTCATTCTAAATCAGGAGGAGTTTTATGAATGCAAAGAAGGTGAAATTTTCTTTTTGTCTGCTTATTTTGATGGGATGTTTCTTCAGTTCAATTTTTGCTGCTGAATTTTCAGCAAAGGTTGTTTCTGTAGAAGGAAAGGTTGAGCGCCTTGAAAATGATAAATGGCTCCCGATTCACGCTGGAGATACAATTAAAAAAGGAACTGTAATTCAGACTGGTTTTAAGAGTAATATGGTTCTTTCTGTTCACGATTCTACTGTAAATGTTGCGCCGTTAACTCGTATGACTGTAGAACAGTTTGCCGAGCAGGAAGATAAGGATAATACAAGTTTGTTTGTTTCAACAGGCTCAATTACTTCGGATGTTCGAAAGCGCGAAAACCGCAAGGTTGGTTTCGTTGTACGTTCACCGGTAGCAACCGCTTCTGTTCGTGGTACAATCGTTTCTGTTTGCAATCACTTTAAATCAACAGAAGTTCGAAATGACCGTGGTGTAATTGATACCTGGGCCAGTTCTAATGCAGCTCCGATAGTAGCGGGCGCAAATGTTGACGGTCAGGTAGACCCTAATGTTAATGGAGATGGTAAAAAAGCAAAGCCGGTTGTTTTGTACAAGAATCAGGGTGTAAACACAAATAACAATGGCGGACTCGATTCTATTCATAAAAATACCCGCATTCGTAATGGAAGTGGAAATAATCTTCTCATTACTGCAGCTGCTGGTGAAGCATATGACACTGGTGAAAATAGTATGTTTGATGTAGTTCTGGATTCGGGAATTAAAAATGAATCTGGCGCAAATGGCAATATCGGGGGGAAATCTGGCGTTATAAGTGTAGGAATCAGCTTCCCGGGAAACTAGTTCATTTCAGAGGTTTTGGTTTGAATTCTAAGCAGATTGTTTTTCTTTTTCCAATAAAGGATGTGTATCCGATTGGTGGATTTAAAATTGCCTATCAATATGCGGATTATTTTGCTGGCGCAGGTTATGATGTTCATCTTGTTTATTCGCATGTCCGCTATGATTTCTGGAAAAGAAATAATTCGTTGTTTTTCAAAATCAAAACTCTGCTAGGATTTTTCTATCGTTTAAAAACCGGTC
>CAMHIV010000013.1 GCA_946185185.1 uncultured Treponema sp.
TTTTTTTTGGAAATATTTATATTCATATGCCAGAAGATGCTGGAATTCGTGTGCAAGAGTTGATATACATTGTTCCTGATTCTGTGTTGTGAAATATGAATCCACGTAGAAATAATTTCCAATATTAGAATATTCAATATTTGGTAATTTTAATTCATTTGAAACTTCTGGTGAAAGTTCTGTATCTCCTGTATATAAATCAAGAATCTTACAATATCCTAGAGTACCGCCATTTGTTGAAGAATCGGAGTTATCTAAGAAGATATCGGTAATAACAATATTAATTTTATTTCCAGTTTTACTAAAAGCAGGCATATCATAAAGAGAATATTCATTTGCTTTTGTGTAATAAGCGATTTTTGATGGGACAGGAACTTCTACATTACATATGTAATCTTTTATTTCCTGCATTTTTGAAGCATAAGTTTCTGCCATTTCTTTTGTAACTAAACCTTGTTGTGCATTTGGACCAGTTGTTATATATGGTTCTTTAAAATCGTCTACAATCCAGACATAAACATCGTCGGTTTTTGCGTACAATGTAGCCTGCTTTTGGCAATAATTCTCTTCCTCATCGCTAACATAAAGCATTTTGGTGTCATTTATTTCCCAAGTCTGTTCAACACTTGAACTTGATCTTGTTAATGCTGGTGAATTTGGATTGTATTTTGCCGAAGCAAGTAAATCTGCATGTTGAATCAGGAAATCGTTTTTTCCTTCAAAACTATAATTTTCTGTATCAAAATCAAATTCTTTTAAAACTGGTTCATGAGATTCCGTTCCAGTTTCTTCTGCTTCAGAAAGGCCTCTAGTTGAATTAGATGAATACCAGTTAGGATTCATATTAGTTACATAATTTACATAGTACTGGTTTTTAATAACATCATTGGTAGGATTTACTTTTACAAGATAAACCTTTTTTCCGTAAATATTGCTTGCGGAATAAGACCAGGAGGTGGTACTTTGATTAAAATTTTCGTCCAACAGGTACTGAATTAATGCGTCGTTACTTGAACTTGAAGTATCATGACACGCTGTAAAAGCAATTCCGGCAAGAAGAATTAGTGGGAATAAAATAGATTTTTTCATAAACACCGTTCCTTTATATTTTTTACATATTTTATAGCCTTATTGTATAAAACTCGTTACAAAGAATCAATTTTGTTTTAATATGTAAATATGATTACAAAACATAAAATGCAGGAATTGCAGGAATTAGCAGCCGTTAATGGCCCTTTGTGCGTTGGTTTGGATACAGATCCATTATATTTGCCGGAATCAGTAATAAAGGCAGTCGGCTCTCCAGAAGAAGCCGTGCTTATGTATAACAAAGAAATTATTCGCCGCATTGCAGCTGAAAAAAGTGCATGCTGCTGTAAGGTTCAGATTGCATATTATGAAGCAATGGGACTAAAAGGTCTTAAGATCTATGCACAGACTTTGCAGGCTGTAAAAGAAGCTGGCCTTATCGTTATTTCAGATATTAAGCGTGGTGATATTGCCGCAACTGCAGATGCTTATGCACGTGCTCATTTTACAGGCGATTTTGAAACAGATTTGATTACAATCAATCCATACATGGGATTTGATACTCTTGAGCCATTCACAAAATACTCTGCTCCTGAAAAGGGCGGAAAGGGTGCATTTGTTCTTTTGTGTACTTCAAATCCAGGTATGACTGATATTGAACATCAGGAACTTAAAGCTGGCGGACTTTTGCTTGACCGCGTTGGAAACGAAATTGCCCGCATAAACTCTTCTTTTGGTGAAAAATATGAAGGTCAGACTTGCGGACCAATTGGTGCGGTTGTAGGCGCAACACAGGAAGCTGATGCCCGCCGTATCCGCGATGTTTATCCGGAAACCTTCTTCCTTATTCCAGGTTATGGAGCACAGGGTGGAGCTGCAAGAATTGCCGCAACCTTGCTTGATAGAGCTGGTGGAACAGTAAATTCCAGCCGTGGAATTTTGTGTGCATGGAAAAAATCAGAAGCTCTTGCTGCACGCCGGGAAGAAAATTCGCTTTCACTTGCAGATATTGCAGATGCAGCAAGCGAAAATGCACTTTTCAGTAAAAACGATCTTCTTGCTGCAAAAGCGGCTTTGTAATTAATTTCTGGCAGGGGAGTGTAAAATGAAACGTTGCATCTTTGGTATTTTCTTTGTATTTTGCATCTCTGCCGCAGCTTTTTGCGAACGAATAACCCTTCCTGTAAATGCAGAAGAAACAGGGAGGGAAAAGCCTGTTGACATCACACTTGATTGGGATGAAACCTGGTTTCTAACAAATCCTTCCAATAAGTACCATCATGGAATTGCACGAATGGCGTGCATCCTTTCTGAAGTTGCTTATGTAAACGAAGCAACTGATCCTGAATTAAATCAGATAAAAAATGTATACCGAAAATTAGGCGCCGGGGATTCCAGCCAGGATTTTCATTATGACATCGATTACAATGCTGCGGGAATCGGAAATAATCAGGTTGCATTCAGTTTTGCTTCCAAAGAAATTAAAACTGCAAAAGGCAAAAAAAATCTGGTTTTTGTAGTTATCCGTGGAACTCCGTTTTCGGCAAATGAATGGATTTCAAATGTAAATGTGGCCGACTCTTCCCGAAACGAAACTCTTGTACACGAAGGATTTTTTCTTGCTGAAACCCAGGTTCACAAAGCGCTCATCTATTATCTTTTGAAAATGAAAATCAACCCTGAAGAATCATATTTTTTGATTTCGGGGCATAGTCGTGGCGCTGCAGTTGCAAATCTTTTGGGTGCAAATCTTGTTGATGAAGGATTTTTTAAGCCGGAAAACCTGTTTGTGTACACTTTTGCCTGTCCAAATGTTTCTCAGGAAGATAAAACTTCAGATGCAAAATATGGCTTTATCTGGAATATCGTAAGCCCGGAAGATATTGTTCCAACTGTTCCTATGAGAAAGGGAAACTGGAATTTTAAAAAATATGGAAATACACGGGTTTTTGCTAACCGCTGGAATACTCCCGAAGAGGTTTTTGAAAACGATTATATTCCACGCATAAACATGTATTATTATCTTTTGATGGAGCGGGATTATTATCCGTTTGATACAGGTTATTACATTCCAATGATGGTAACCCGGCTTTTGATAAAACTTTATCCAAAGATTAAAAAATATTATGGTTCCTCTTTTGGTTTTCGCAAACAGGCGGAAAAAATATTCTGGTCAGTTTTTGCTCCAAATAAGCCGGAGAAAGCAAATTCTTCTTCCAAAAACAGAATTCTGGAATTTGTGAACAAATCAACTGGTGGACTTGTAGATTATTCTTCTTTTGCGTTCCTGGATATGCATCTTTGTTCTAATTATTTGAGCTGGCTTTTAGCGCTTGAAGAAAATGAAGTTTATTCCGAAAAGCTTTGCAGCGTTCTGATTATAAAAGGACCTTATGAAAGTGCTGTGTTCAATTCAAAGGATGAAGTTGTTCTTCGAATTATTGATGGAGTTCCTCAGTTCAAAACTATAAAGGTTCCGGTTATTGCAGTTCCTTCAACAGTTGGAGTTATAATTGGTGTCCCCTCTTGTGAAGAATATACCGTTGTAGTTTATAAAGACAGCCTTGTGCCGACAATGATTCCTACAAAAATTGAACATTATGACGCAGAAGGCTATATAACCGAAATTTGCCCCAAAAAAAGAATTTATCCCCACAAAGGAATGGCCTATTCATTTAAAATCGGTGCACAAACTGCGGAAGAAAAAACGATTAACGCAAAAAAATCTCATTCAAAGGAAACCCGTCAGTTTATAAAACAGGCTAAGCTGAAACAGCAGGATGTTTTTAGATTCCAGCCGGAATTCACTTTGGATACGGATTTGCGTTTTGAAGTTGGTGCCCGCATGGGAACTCAGATGTTTCATGGTGATGTTTTGACCGGCCAGTCATTTACAGATTTTGGTTCTTCAGTAGCAATCAATGCAGGGATTGGTCATGAAGAAACTCTGGTAGACAGGCTTTTAATAGATTTTGCGGCCTATGGAAAGGTTCTTCTTGCAACGGGTGATTTGGAAAAAGGGGAAAGGCGGTTTAATTTTGTTCCTTCTGCAAGAATTTCACTTTCTTATAAACCGCTTCATAGGGAATCTTTGTTTGTTTCCGGGGTATTTGATTTTCATATCAACGGCTTTAATGATAAAGCTTTCTCTAGTGATGTTCGAAACACGAATTTTGGTACAATAAATATTTCTGATAACGTTGGTGTAGTTCCTTCCATAAGATTTGGAATTCGATTCTAGTTTGTATAGAAAATAAAAAAAAATCTCATTATAGTATAACGACTATCAAACAGAAATGGAGAAAATTATGATTTCTAACGCAACACATGATTGTAATGGTATTCCGTATCCGGTTTTTACGACAGGAACAGTAACACTCTGTGCTTCAGTTGATGGAGCAAAACCAGAAGGTTCTGTATTTCTTTTAAAAATTGAAACAACCGATACAGGGGCTCGTATGCCTCTTCCTGGACAATTCTTTATGTTGCGTTCTGCAAAATCCCAGATGCTTCTTGCCCGCCCGATAAGCGTTTTTCATTCTGAAGAAACTAAGCATGGAGTTGAAACAAGTTTTCTCATTCTGTTGAAGGGTAAAGGCACTAAGGAACTTTGTTTTCTTGAAGCCGATGATAAGGTTCAGCTTTTAGGACCATTGGGAAATGTATTTCCAAAGCCAGACAGTTCTTCAAAAAAAGTGCTCATTGTTGGCGGCGGAATTGGGGTTGCTCCAGTTGCCGGCTTTGCAGAAACACTTCCTGAAAAATCTTACGATTTTATTGCTTCGTTTAAGAGTGGTTCTTATGGATTGGAAAATCTTAAGGCTGATACTCTTACAATTACAACAGATGATGGCAGTGTTGGAATAAAAGGAATGGTAACTGCCGCTGTTGATGCAGAAAAAATTAAGTCCGGCAATTACAGTGCAGTTTACGCTTGTGGACCGGCTCCAATGTTGAATTATATTAAAACTGTTGCAGAAGAAGCCGGTGTTCAGTGCTGGATCAGTATGGAAGCACGAATGGCCTGCGGTGTAGGTGTTTGCCTTGGATGTGTAATTCCTACAACAAAAGGAAACCTTCGTTGTTGTAAAGATGGTCCTGTGTTTGATTCAAAGATTCTTGCGTTTCCAAAGCCTGAGCCTAGCCGCATAGCAAAAGTTGTTTCTGATTCTGCAGCAAAGGATCCAGATCTTTCGGTAACAATTAATGGCGTTAAATTTCAGAATCCACTTATTGGTTCTTCGGGGACTTTTGGATTTGGTACAGAATATGCGCCGATTTTCGATGTAAATCGACTGGGCGGAATTGCTTCTAAAGGACTTACACTTGAACCCCGCCAGGGAAACAGTGGAATCCGCGTGTGGGAAACTCCAAGCGGGCTTATGAATTCAATTGGTTTGCAGAATCCTGGAATTCCTCATTTTATTGAACACGAATTGCTGGAAATGATGGCACTTAAGCCTGTGGCAATCGCAAATCTTTCTGGTTCTTCGCTTGAAACCTATGTTGAAGGCGCAAAATTACTTGAAAAAACAGATGTTCCGGTAATTGAATTGAATATTTCATGTCCAAACGTTAGCGCAGGTGGAGCGGCTTTTGGAATGAGCTGTTCGTCTGCAAGTACTGTAGTTTCTGCTGTTCGCGCCGTAACAAAAAAGCCGCTCTGGGTAAAGCTTACTCCGCAGTCCCATGAACTTAATGCAGTTGCAATCAGCTGTATTGAAGCCGGCGCCGATGCAATCAGTTTATGCAATTCTTTTCAGGGTGTTGCAATCGATGTTGAAACTGGTCGTCCGGTATTCGAAAAGATTAAGTCTGGTTTTGGTGGTCCGGCTGTGCGTCCAATCGCAGTTCGCCTCATCTATGAACTTTACGAAGCTATCAAGGGATTGCCGGCAGAAAAACAGGTTCCAATTATTGCAATCGGTGGAATTGCAACCTGGTCTGATGTAATAGAATTTGTAATGGCGGGAGCTGATGCCGTTGAAGTTGGAACAAATACTTTTGCAAATCCATTTACAATGATTGAATGTATCGAAGGAATGGAAGCTTACATGAAGAGAAAGGGAATTTCTAATCTGGCACAGATAAAGGGAATTGCTCACTAAAAGATAAATATCAAAATGACATTTTTGCTATAAAATGTCATTTTGACACTTTCGCAAAAATTGTAAAAATGCTATTCTTTGGGTATGAATACTTTAGTAGCATTGTGCCCGGTTGGCGCTGAAAAAATTCTTGGAAACGAAATAAAACACCTTGGTTATAAACTTGCAGGAAATGCTCCTGGGCGCGTTATTTTTGAAGGTGATAATGATGCCATGTTCCGTTCGAATCTTTGTTTAAGAACGGCAGATCGTGTTTTCTTGCAGATGGCAAAATACATGGCACAGGATTTTGATCAGCTTTTTGAAGGCGTTTACAATATTCCATGGCAGGATTTTTTCAAAAAAGATTCAAAAATTACAGTAGATAAGGTTAGATGCTATCGAAGTAAGTTGAATTCAGAACACGCAATCCAGTCTATTGTTCAAAAAGCAATTTATCAGAAATTAACAGAACGATTCCATATGTCCTCAATGCCGGAAACCGGCGAAGAATCAACTGTCCGCGTATACATGGATCAGGATGAAGCTCTTATTCTTTTAGACCTTTCGGGACTTCCGCTTCACAAGCGAGGTTATCGAGTTGATGGTGGTATTGCCCCATTGCGCGAAACTGTTGCCGCTGTACTTTTGCAGGAAATGATGTGGCGCCGAAAAACTCCTTTACATGACCCATTCTGCGGTTCGGGAACTATTCCGATTGAAGCAGCTTTGTATGCCTATAATGTGGCTCCAGGATTTGGACGTAGATTTGCACTTGAAAATCTACCTTTCTACAATCAAAAGCGTGCTGAAGAAATCCGAAAGGCTGAAGCAGAAAAAATCCGCCCGGATGTTGAAGTTCGAATTACAGGAAGTGATATTTCTTCGGAAGCAGTTGAACGCGCTAAGAAAAATGCAGAATATGCCTGCGTAATGGCTGGCCGTGCACTGCAATCTATTGGAAGTGATGCAAAAATTATTCGTCCGGATTTTATTCAAGCAGATTTCGTTGAACTTAGTGCTCCATATGAAACCGGTTTAATTCTTTGTAACCCGCCTTATGGAGAACGAATCGGCGATGAAGAGCAGGCTGCGGAGCTTTATAAAGGGATGGATGAGCTTTGGAAGAGTTTTAAAGGCTGGGAATTTGGAATTATTACTTCTCACAAGGAATTTCAGGAAAACTTCGGTCACTACGCAAATCTTCTTAAAGATATCAAAGCCGGAAACCTCGATACTACTCTTTATATGTACACAAATTCGACTGTTGCACCAAAAAACAATGGTGGAAATCAGAAAAAGTTTGGAAATAAAAAAGGCGAAAAGAACGGCCGTGGTAATAATTCTAAGGAGAGGAAGGTTAGATTTTAATGGCAACTGTTGTAGAGCATGATAAACGCAGACAGGAAATTCTGGAAAAATCTCTTGATGTATTTATGGAAGAAGGTTACGAAGATGTAACTTTTCAGAAGATTGCTGACCGCTGTGGAATTACAAGAACAACGCTTTATATTTATTTTAAGAATAAGCGTGAAATCTTTTTGTGGAGTATAAAGCAGCTGCTTTCAACTCTTGAAGAAGTTTTGATAAAAATTGCGACCGATACTTCGATTTCTACAGAACAGGTTGTAAAGGATATGCTCTATTTTATTTTTGACCAGTGCAAACAGAACCGAAAATTGTTTGCAGTTCTTTTGACATATCTTGTGCAGCTTCAAAAATCTGGTGTAGATACGGAAGAACGGGTTCGCCGAAGAATTATTCGCTTAGAGCATCTTATGAATTGTGCAATTATTCGTGGAATTCGTGCCGGGGAATTCAAAAAGGTAAATATAAAAGCCGCCTATGAAATGCTTTACGCACTCATAGAATCGGCTATATTCAAAATTTCTGTACTTAATCAGCGGGATATTGAAGAAATATACCGGGCAGCAGATTTGGCTGTTGAAGGATTCTTAAACTAAATTATTATTTATCTTCTTTTTCAATCGGTGGAGTATAGATAAATCCGTTTTCAGAAGAATCACCTTTTACAACAGTGAAAGTTTTAAGCACCTTTCCTTCGCATTTAACTGTAACCTCTGCTGGTTTTGACCAGTAAATTGTTTTGTAAAGGAAGTTTTCAGAGTCATCGCTCTTTGGAAAGTATTCTTCTTTCTTATAAATTGCGCCTACAATAGAAAGTTCGGTATTCTGCCATGAACCTGGTAAAACAGAATCCATAACGATATCTTCGCCAGCAAGGAAATCATCCCAGGTGGAAGTATCATCGTCGTATTTATCCCCAAGCTTTACGTATTGTGTTGAACTGCCGTTTTTTACTACAAGGCCAAGTGTGTATTTTTCGAAAATTGAATCGGCTGTTTCATCCTGAAAAGCAATAGAACCGTCAGTCATAGTCATTCTTAGAGTGTCTTTGTCGTAATCAAGATATGCTGCAGAACTTATAGCAGGAACAGGGTCGTTTGTATATGCACTTCCTGCAACAGTGATTAGGTCTGTCCAGTCAGTCATAAAATATCCTGGCGAAGTAAAGAGAATGTAGAGTGCCATATATTTATATTTTTGGTTTGCGGCAAGTTCGTCTTCAAATGCATAAGAAATAGTTGAAGCTACGTAATTAGGAATAATTTCGCCGATGTTGTAGATATTTCCTTTTTCATCCTGTCTATAGATTTGTATAAAAGCAGTTTTTTCTATTTTTGGAGCTGCAAGATAAACTTTTCCGTTTGCAAGATACCATCCCAGATTTTGAGCTTCTTCTTCGTCTTCATCAGATGAGCAGGAAAATAAAAATCCGCAGAACAACAAGAGTCCTAATAAGCATAAAA
The DNA here is from genome assembly GCA_946185185.1 of uncultured Treponema sp. Classification (GTDB taxonomy): domain Bacteria; phylum Spirochaetota; class Spirochaetia; order Treponematales; family Treponemataceae; genus Treponema_D. The sequence goes on from CAMHIV010000013.1 coordinate 8,948, forward strand.
ATTTTTTCATAAAAGACCTCATTGTCTTTATCGGCGGATTTTTATTATTTCTTTAGTCGCATAAACCTAGGAAAGCGCGTAGATAGTAACACTTTTTGCCCTGATATCTACGGTTGAACCTTCGCCTAATGTCTGCTGTTTCTTCAAATCGTAGAATTCAGAACCGTCTGCAACTAACTGCCAGTCTCCTTTTCCTGTAAGAGAGACGGAAATATCTTCGTCCTCTGGGTTTGCAGCAATAAGGATTTTTTTCCAGCTGTCGCCGCATACCGAGCCGTCTAGTTCCCAGATAATCGGTTTTTCGGAAAGTCCGAGTTTTTTGTTATCCAGGAATTTTATAACGTCGCAGCATTCCTTTTGTGTTGCAAGCCTGAAAGCAGGATGTTCTTTTCGTAATGCAATAAGTTTTTTTACATACGAAACAACCTGTTCTTTTTCGATTGTGCGTTTCCAGTCCAGTCGATTTATCCGGTCGCAGACATTGTAAGTGTTGCGGCAGAAAGCGCGTTTTTCATCGTCGGATTTTGCAACATCGTAGATTTCCGGATTCTGTTCCAGAATATCCTGAGGAATTTCCTTTGTTCTGCAGAATTCCATTCCCGCATGAAGAATAGGATATCCTTCGCTTAAAATAATCAGTGAAAGAACCATTTTCTGCAGGCGGTCAAGGTATTCTTCCGGCTTGTTTTGATTTGTCAGATAAAGCTTGTCATAACAGGTCATGTTGTCATGGATTTCTGAATAATTAACGCTTACCCAGGTTTTTAAGCTCCATGGATTAGGTGCAGCAGTTCCTTCGATTTTAGTAAAATCAAGCTGGTAATGGTTTGTTGCACCCACAATTCCAAAGCGGACCGCTTCTCGTCGGCTTCCGTCTTGAACAAAACCGTTCTGCTTGTCATCGAATACAGGTCCTTTTATGCCGCAGCGAACAGCATCGTTGAAAAGACCTATTCCCGGCATTTTTTCTGCATTTGTCTGATCGGCACTTATCATTTTGCCGCCGTTGTACATTTTCCAGCCTTCGCCGTAAATGAGTACATCCGGTTTAATTTTTATAAGTTCGTTTCGAATGCAGTTCATTGTTTCTACATCGTGCAAGCCCATTAAATCAAAACGGAAGCCAGAAAGCTTGTATTCCTTGAGCAAATAGCAGAGAGTGTCTACTATGTATTTACGGAACATCGGTCGTTCACTTGCTGTGTCTTCTCCGGCACCAGAATAACCTTCTACCCGGAAGAAATATCCCGGAACGCTGGTTCCAAGTGCCTGATGAAGTCCGTCATTTACATGGTTGTATACAACATCCATAATGATTCCGATTCCGGCTTCATTATAGGTTTTTACCATCTGCTTGAATTCTTTAATTCGAACTGCTCCGTTATATGGATCGGTTGAATAAGAGCCTTCCAAACATGCATAGTTTTGTGGATCGTAACCCCAGTTAAAGTTTCCAAAGGTAATTCGATTTTTTACTTCGTCTTCTTCAAACTTGTCTTCATCAACAGAACGGAAATCGAATATTGGAAGAAGCTGAACATGTGTTACGCCGAGAGATTTAATGTAATCAAATCCGGTTGGTTTTCCGTTTATTGTTGTTCCACTTACTGCTGCACCCAAGAACTTTCGGCGGAAATTTTCCGGACCGTTCCAGTCTATGCTTGAAGTAAGATCTGCAATATGAAGTTCGTATGCTACAACATCACTAGGCGATTTGACCTTAGGCGCAGAAGTTGAAGCCCAACCGTTCGGGTTAGTTTTTGCAAGATTGACTACCATCGAGCGGTTCCCGTTTACACCACATGCTTTTGCGTATGGGTCAGCGGAAAGTTGTTTTACACCGTGCACAAGAATCCTGTATAAATAATAGATCCCGTTTAAATCGCCTTTTTGTACTGTTTCCCAAACACCGTGTGAATCACTTCGATTTACCGGCGAAAGTTCGATTTCTTTGAAGGCATCGCCTGTTTTACCGTTTTTGAAAAGAAGCAGTGTGACTTTCTTTGCAGTCGGAGCCCAAATACGGAAGGTTGTGCTTTTTTCTGTATAAATTGCACCAAGCTGACAGTTTGTGTAATAGCGCCGGTTAAAGTCAGCTGAATCAAAATACCATTCCAGTGCAGCTGTGTTTTCGCCTCCGGAAGTATGGCTAAGCATTCTTCCTGATTTGATAAGATTGAAAAGATAATCTTCTCTGTGTTCTGAACCGCAGAATTCGTTGTCCAGTTTCTTTTGTACAAAAGGCTTTGTATTCCATTTTTCTGGAACTTCAAATTTTGCAGAACCTTTTACTTTTGTTTTTCCTTCTGCCTGAGTAAATATTTCAACAGGAGTATTTGGCTCGATGGAAATTCCGTTCACTGTGAGTTCAATTGAAGATTTTTCGCCTTCCGGGTTTTTCCATTCTACGAGTGATTTGTATTTTTTGCCTGTTCGTTTAATTTTTGCAGAGAAAATCCAGTTGTTTCCAAAGGGGAAAGTAACAGAAATCTCATTCTGGCCGGCAGGTAAGGTCGGTGTAAAATCGATTTGATTTTTTACAAGGTTTGGCTTAAATCCTGCGAAATCCTGTGCGATATTGCGGGCAAATTCTGCAATGCTCCAGGCCTGGCTGAATGTTCCGGAAAGCTTTGGATTACCGTTTGAATCCGGCCGTGCGTGAATATTTTCGCTGAGGGAGCCGGCGCAGCCCCATTCCATAATCATTTTTGCTTCGTTCTGAAGAAGCGCGCTTGCTGTTTCCGGCATAGTTCCGTCACTCAAAACTGCATTTGCGGTGATATATGGACCTGCGTTCCATTCCCAAATTGTACCGTTATGGTAGGCTGCATCTTTGTGATGCCAATTCGGGTTTTCGTGTTCTGCATGGAAAAGCGGATCTTCCGGGCTTAGGCTGAAAAGTCCGAATGGAGAAGCAAGTTCCCGGTCTACATTTTCCATTATTTTTTTCGAAATATTATTTTCGATAAATTGTTCATCATCTTTTAAATCAAGAACTCCAGGAGAAGTAATTGCAAAAAGCTGATTTGGACGAACGCGCATGTCTTTTGCCCATTCACCGTAGCCGCCTTCTGGAAGATGGTCTGCAAGGGCGTCGCAATCTGTATTCCAGAAAAGCTTTGTGAATGATTTTCTTACTTTATTCGCCATGTCGGCGTATTTTTGCTGGCGTTCTGCATTCTGGCAAATCTTTTCAATTTCTTCACCGATTTTGAGCGCAGTAAACCAGAGTGCCTGAATATCATTAGCTCTGTCTCCGCGTGGAGAAAGCGGATGTTTTCCTTCGATTCGTGCATCCATCCACGTATCTGCATCACCGTGAAGAATAAATCCGTTTCCGTCGCAGCGTTCAATATCTGCATTCAAAGCGATTTCAACAGTATCTTTAAGCTGATTTAAAATTTCCATGTCGCCGGAATATTTTATGTATTCCCAAAGTGCTCGTATAAACCAGAGAGTTCCGTCTGCAGTGTTGTAGATAACATCGTTTGCATCGCGGTAACGGTTTGGAATTCTTCCGTAGGACGGACTGCTTGCATTTATATCCTGGAAATCCGAAAAGCCAAGAAGAACATTTTTTGCTTCTTCAAAACATCCGCTTACAAGTAAGGTTCCGCACAAGGAAATAAAGGTGTCGCGTCCCCAGTTGTCCCGGAACCACGGAAGTCCGGCCCATATGCCGCGGTAGTTGCTTCCATGATCTTTTGTTGCAAGAAGCCATGCACTGAATCTAGCCCACTGGAAAGAGTCGTCGAATTTTTTATTGCCTGAATAGAAACGACATTTTGCAAAGAAATCTTTTATCAGTTTCTTGTGAGCTTCAATTGCATCTTCTTTTACAAGTCGTACAGCTTTTTCTATTGCAAGCTTTTCTGATTCTTCAAAAGTAATGTAGAAGCCGTCAGTTTTAAAAGGTTCTGCAGACAATTCAATGCGATTTCCGTTTGCAATGAAAAGTTCAAGTTCATCGTCATTTTGAGAATGATGGAATTCATATTTTGCAGCAATGGTAATTCCTGAATCCGAAGAAAGTATGTATACTCCATCGATTTCAGAAGGTTTCCAATTTCCGACTTTTTCGATTTCCAGAACCTCTTCTTCTTTGTGAATATTTTCGAGTTCTGCGCCTTCTTCGAAAATTTTTCGTTTAATTAATCTAACCCGATTAAGGCCGCTAATTCCTAAAGATTTTGGAACACTTACATAAAATGCCTGTTCTTCGATAAGAAGAGAAACATCCATTAGGACCTTTCCAAAACAAGCTCTGAAACCTTCCGGATAAACACTTATAGAAGAGGCCTCGTCAAGAGTTTTTTCCTGACAGGTAAATTCCTTAAAATAGTGAATATTGCCCCGGTGGTAACCGTTTTCTGAATTTGGTTTTCCGTATAAATACTGGAAGTAACCATCCTTTCGATCTGTGTAAGCTACTCGCCGATTGTCTTCTTTATTGAGTGTAATTTGCATACTAAAAGAATACCTTATTGAATAAAATTCCGCAAATGGATTTAACAAAAATATTCGTACATTTTGTACTACTAGATTAAATTTTGAGTTTTACGAGTCCACCGTGAAAACTGAGTCTCAGCCGGCAACCAGCTCAGGGTGTTTGTCGGCGATTTTTCGGGCAAGGGAAACGAAAGGGGGGGGGTGGCAAGGCTTGCAAGCATTACTCGAGGTGTGTTTGCAAAAAGAGTTCTGATAGGAGTTGCCATTGTATCGCCTTCTGCTGGAATAAGTATTGAGTTTATTTCCTTATGGGGCAACAGAATTTGACAATTTTTCTCACTCGGTATATCTTTGATATAATATGGACTCTAAAGAGATTCTGCTCTCCATCGTAGAAAGTTTCTTCGAAAGCAATGCCCAAAATCTAATTTACCTGTCTCTTTCTGAAAGGCTGATTAATCAGCTCAAGGAAATTTTGGAAGAAGATGTTTCTATCATTGATTTGCAGAGTGAGTATTCTCCATTAAAGCCGTTCTTAAAAATAATCAAAGATAAAAATCCTGATAAAAATGTAGTTGATAATGCTACTTATTCTCTTCAGCGCGAAACTTTTCATTCATATTTTCAAAATGGTTATGCTGAAGAACGAAACGATATTATCGTTCGGGAAGAAATTAACTACGAAAAAAACAGAATTCGTGAAACAGTAATCGAGCTTCTTAAAAAATATGTTTCCGGAAAGTATTTTATCCTGAATGCCCAGTTATTGAGTGAAGAGGCTCTGGAAATCCTTCGGGGATTTGAAAAATCTGATTTTAATGGAAAGCTTGCGTTCTGTTTTAATGGTTTAAAAATCGAAGATACAGAAGAGTTTATGCGCGAATTCGTTCATGAAGTTGCAAATAAGCCTACATATTATTCAATCGATACAACCGAAGATTTTGAAGAGTCCATCGTTCAGAAAAAGCAGTTTTTCAATATGGACTATATTGAACTAAAACATGTGCTTTCTTCTTACAATCAGTTTCTTGCATTGGGAGAAGGTTCTGCAATAATCAAAAAGATTGAATCTGATGCAACTCTCAGGAGTTATGAAAAAGATGAAACCCGTAGAATTTATTATGAAATGGGATTGATTTGTTTTTATAACAATGAACTTGATCAGGCTAATTATTATTTTGGAAATGTTGTTGAATCGCCTATTGGTGACGAAGTTGAACAGATGACAACATTTTACCTTGCCAATGTTTCGTTTTTAAAAAACCTTAATACAATGGCGATTCGCTATGTAAACAAAAATAAGCAGCTTTTGAAGAATTCGCCAAATCAAAGGATTCAGGCTCTAAACGGAATGATGGAATATATCATCAATGAACGAATTCGCGATGATTATTCTGTTCAGTTCTATCTTGATGTCCTTGATAATCTTGAAAAAAACAATCTTGCAAATAATAAAATAAATACTTCTCTTGTTATTCCGTGGAGTGTAATTTACAAGAAAAAACTTCGTACGCTCATGCTCGGAAAAATAAAAGAAGCCTACATGCAGTCGGCAAAACTGGACAATATTTACGGTTTGAGTACTGCCTGTCACTGGCTTGGTATTTGTCTTGCGCAGGATGGGAAAAAGCAGGAATCTCTTGAATGGTATGACCGTTGTCGTGTACTTCGTGAAGGAATCGGCGAAATTGTTCCAGTAATCAAAGTTACAAACGGTCTTGCTTACGAATATCTGAATAAATCGGAATATCAAAAATCTTATGATTTGATAAACGGTTTTGTTGCAAAGCTTTTGGATACAAATGACTATCCGGAAATAATTATTACACTTGCAAATATCGGCCGGGCGTTGTTTTATGCAAGAAATTTTGAAGCATCATATTCCCTTTTTCAGACAACACTCGACATGCTTTATATTTTTGATTTGCAGGATATTTATTTCAACTCATTCATGCCTGAGTATAACGATATCATGGCATATAAATCGATTATCGATTTCTTTAATGGTGAATATACCCGCGCAAAAATGAATCTTCACAATATCACTTGTAACGGAAAGTATTTTACTCCGATTGAAGAGATTTTAAAAACTTTCCTTATGGCTTGTGTAGAGGTTCAGGAAAAGAAAGTTCCGGATGCAATTGAAGTTTTTGAAGCAGGAATTAAACGTTTTCTGACAGTTGGTGAAAATCTGGAACACCGACTTGTATTCTTCTATTATGAATTTGCGCTTATTCTTAAAAAAGCCGGTTATGACGAAAAAGCTGAAGAATATAAAAATCTTGGTTTTGTAATTGCAAAAGAAAAAGAACTTGAATATTACACATTAAATCGGCCTAATATCAGTCTTTTTGATTATCTTGAAAATGTAAAAACTTTTGCACCGCTCAACATAGATTTGGATGCTTTGGAAGTAAAAGCAGAAAAAGAAAGACTTATGAATCAGCTGCACAAGCGATTAAGGGATTCTCAGTTCCTGAATAAACTTATGAGTTTCAGTGTCGATACTTTCAGTGAAAAGAAATACCTTGCAAATTCTATTCAGGCAGTATTCGATTATACGATGTGCGAAGCTGTATTTATTGCAGAAAAAGAATCTTCTAATTGGAATATAAAAGCATCTTCATTGCGTTCGGAAGTAAAAGAACCTTCTGTTGCTTTGTGGAATGAACTGCTTGGCAAAACTTCAAATATTTCGCCAAATCATATCAAGCACGAAGACGGTTTTGATATTTTGTTTGTAAATTTGAGTAAGTTTGAATTTACCGGCGGTATCATTATTTATCTTCAGAAAAAACTTTGGCTTAGTGCCGAAGAAATGAGTACATTAAATGTTGCCGTAAACAATATTCAGTCTCAGCTCGTTATGTTTAAGCAGAATCAGCATTTGACAGTCATTTCTTCTACAGACCAGCTTTCTCAACTGAAAAACCGCTATGCTTTGCAGGAACATCTTGCTTTCCAGGCGGAACTTCTTGCCCGCAGCGAAAAGAAACAGAAGGGCTCGATGTATGCATCAATTGTTTTTGTTGATTTAGATAACTTTAAATACTACAACGATACATTTGGACATGAAGCCGGTGACCTTTTGATTTCCTGCATGGGACATCTTTTAAGTTATGTATTCCGCAAGATCGATTTTGTTTCGCGTTATGGCGGAGACGAATTTGTTATAGTTTTGCCTAATACCAGCTGTAAGGAAGCTAAGCGTTCCGGTGAACGTTTGTACGAGGCTTTGCATAAATCGTCGTATTTTGTTCCGGATTTGGAACATCTGCTTGGACGCAAATTAAAAATTCCAAAGGATAAAAGACTGGGATTTTCAATTGGTATCAGCTGCACAACCGCAAATGTTGATGTAACGGATATTGAAGAGACACTGGTAAATGCTGATCAAGCTCTTTATTATTCAAAGGCGCATGGAAAAGGCATTATATCGATTTGGTCGGATGTAAAAGACAAAATTGAAGCATCGCACGAAACCTTAAAGCAAAAGGCTTTGAAATAAAGGTTTTAAGATGGCTTCAAAGAATATCTCCCGTGAAAAAATAATTAGTGCATTTCTTTTTTGCGCCTTCGATAAAAATGTTGGTGCAACTTCTCTTCAGGATATAGCCGAATACCTCGGAATAAAAAAGGCGTCTCTTTATAATCATTTTGATGGCCGAGAAGAAATGTATAATGCCACGCTGGAGTATTGTCGCGAATATTGCGAAAAGCTTACTTTTATTCCAGAAAATTTTATGAAGCTGGATTTGTTCCAGAAAAAAACACTTTCAGAAGTTCTGAATACATTGATTAAGCGCTATATTCAGATTTATGAAACGGAGCCGCTCTTTCAAATTTTTACTTTTGTCCATAGTGAAAAATATTTTAACAGTATTGCGGCTCAAATTGCAGAACGTGAAATAAAAAAACTTGAATACGGTGTAAGTCAGATTCTTTTGATTTATTGCAACGATAAAAAAGTCGGACTTTCTCCTGTTGAATTAGACGCGGCTGTAAAATGGTATTCCGGGGCTCTTTTTTGTCAGATTGATTCCTACATAATGAACAAAAAAGAAATAGTTCGTCAGAACCCGGAATGTGGGGCCGGAAGTCTTTTTGCGCTTCCAACCGACGATGCCGCATTGGAAGTTATCTATAGTCTTTCTGATTTCTATCTGGCTTCGCTGCTTAAGTAACTGTTCCTTTATAGTTAGGGTTACTTTCTTTACTGATAATTGGCTTTTCCAACTCTAGTTGTACCTCGTGTTTTTTTTCAATATACTGTTTTATATTTTCAAACCTTTGAAATGCGCTCAAAAGGCGCGAAGGATGATCTATGTTATTTTCACCGAATGAAATCCAAGAAACTGTAAGTATGTTCATGAAGCAGAAGCTTGATATCCGCTGTGTAACCATGGGTATCAATCTTTTGGACTGTGCTGATAGCGATGCAAAAAAATCCTGCGATAAGATTTACGACAAAATCATGAAGAAAGCTGGAAATCTTGTAAAGGTTGGTCAGGATATTGAAAAAGAATTCGGTGTACCGATTATTAATAAGCGTGTTTCTGTAACTCCGATTGCTCTTGTTGCTGGTGCATCAAATGCAAAAAGTTATGTTGATTATTGTAAAACTTTGGATCGTGCTGCAAAGGATTTGGGAATTAATTTTTTGGGTGGTTTTAGCGCTCTTGTTCAGAAAGGAATTACTCCTGCGGACCGCATTTTGATTGAATCAATTCCGGAAGCATTGGCAACAACTGATTTTGTTTGTTCTTCTGTAAATGTTGGAACTACCAAAAACGGAATCAATATGGATGCCGTAAAGCTTATGGGTGAAACCATTGTTAAAACTGCGGAAATTTCAAAAACTCTTCCAATTAATGGTTGTGCAAAACTTGTAGTATTCTGCAATGCTCCGGAAGATAATCCGTTTATGGCAGGTGCTTTTCACGGTCCGGGAGAAGGCGACAGTGTAATCAATGTTGGTGTATCTGGTCCTGGTGTAATTTTGGCTGCTGCCCGCGAATATAAAGGTCAGCCAATTAACGTTCTTGCAGACGGAATTAAAAAGATGGCCTTTAAGATTACCCGCATGGGGCAACTTGTTGGTTCTGAAGCTGCAAAGCGCCTTGATACTAATTTTGGTATTCTGGACCTTTCTCTTGCGCCAACTCCTGCTGTAGGAGATAGTGTTGCTCGAATCCTTGAAGAAATCGGATTAGATGGAGCTGGTGCTCCTGGAACAACTGCTGCTCTTGCAATGCTCACAGATATGGTTAAGAAGGGTGGTGTAATGGCTTCAACAAATGTTGGTGGTCTTTCTGGTGCCTTTATTCCTGTTTCTGAAGATGAAGGAATGATTAACGCAGTTAAAACGGGTTCAATCTGTCTTGAAAAACTTGAAGCAATGACAACAGTATGTTCTGTAGGTCTTGATATGATTGCAATTCCAGGTGATACACCTGCTACTACAATCAGCGGAATCCTTGCAGATGAATTTGCAATTGGAATGGTAAACAACAAAACAACTGCCTGTCGCTTGATTCCTGCTCCTGGCAAAAAAGCCGGTGAATGGGTGGAATTCGGCGGCTTGCTCGGTGGCTGTCCAGTTATGCCAGTAAGCAAATTCGGCTGTGCTGAGTTTATCAACAGAGGTGGACGTATTCCGGCTCCGATACATAGTTTCAGAAACTAAAGTAAATCGCTGATTTTTAGATTGATGAGTGGTGCACCTCTGCTGGCTCTGTAAGGAAGTTATTTACACGCCGCTCGCGCGGCTGGCGAATCAACCGAGGTGGTCGTATTCCGGCACCTATTCACAGTTTCAGAAACTAGTTTTATAGCTCGAATGGCGAGTTATGAATAATAATTAGAAAATTGGCGGGAGGGAGCAGAGTGATGATGTGAAAACACTCTGTTTATGGGATGTCTGGTAACGGTTGCAATTCTGAGTTCAATTAGAGTTATTTCACCGTTACTACTAGTTTTTGCTCGCAAAAACTAGCAAGCAAAACGGAGTTTTGCTCGTTCCTTTGCCATGAACAGCGTGTAGTGAGCTAGCTCACGTTTTTACATCAGCGCTTTGTGACCGGTAGCCAATTTTCGCAAAGGCTTTATAAAACTCGACATTCGATATTAAAATTCTTTAGCGGCGAATTTCAGTGTATATTCGCCGTTTTTTAATTCGATCAGGTTTAAGCCGCAATTAGGTATTTTCGTTTCTGCAAATCTTTGAATCGACCAGTTCAGCATCACTTTCATTAAGCCGCGAACAACACCGCCGTGGCAGACAATGAGTATGTTTTCAAATTGATTTTCCCGGGGCTTAATCTGGTCGTTTAAAAAATCTTCAATTCGGGAAAAAAAATCTTCGTAGCTTTCTGCATCTAGTTCTGCGTGGTAATTCTGGGGGTCGAGGAACCAGTTTTTTAGATTCCCGAATTTTGGGTTTGTACGCAGTTCATCGTAGGTGTGGCCTTCTGCCTGGCCGAAAAGAAATTCTTTTATTCGTGAATCGATTATTATTTCTGCATTGGAATATTGATTCATTATTTCTGCGGTTTTTTTTGCACGAATCAATTGGCTGGAAAAAATTAAATCAAAATGAATTCCGCTTTCGTGGATTTTTTTTGAAACTTTTTCTGCTAGTTCAATGCCGTTCTGGTTCAAAGGAATATCTGTTGAGCCTTGAATGCGGCGAACTTTGTTCCAGTCTGTCTCTCCGTGACGCATAAAATAAATGTTCATAATATCCCCAAAATTGAAGAACCGTCAAAAATGGAAGCGAAAAACTTCATTCTTGACGGTTCATCGAAAGTTCGGCTCTGAGCCCGATTTATCGTACGAATCGCAAAACTATAGCCTATTAGTCCAAAGATGTCATATCTGTGATATCTTTTTCGTAATCAACTCCTGGAACATCAAATCCGTTGATGTTAAGGAAGTCGTGTTTGTAGCCTTCAAGGTCACAGCGTTCTGCAAGATTTTCGTTTGTAACGCCGTCCATAAGTTTTGCAACTTCAGCCTGAACGTCATCTGCCATTTCCCAGTCGTCGATACGGATGCGGTTTTCAGAATCAACAGGAACTACGCCTGCACCGTTGTTTTCGCCAGTGTAAAGGCGTTCTGCAAAAAGACGTTCCATCTGTTCAATACAACCTTCGTGAGTTCCCTTAGCTTTCATTACTTTGAACAATACTGAAAGGTAAAGAGAAATGATTGGAATAACGGCACTTGAGCGAGTTACAAGACCCTTATTTACAGAAACATAAGCTGCGCCGCCAAGTTTTGACTTCAACTGATCGTTCAAACGGTGAGCTGTTGCTTCAAGGTCTTTTTTAGCCTGACCGATTGTTCCGTCGCGGTAAATTGCGTGGCTCAATTCTGGTCCGATGTAAGAGTAAGCTACTGTGCGGCAACCATCAGCAAGAACGCCAGCACCCAAAAGTGCATCCATCCAAAGCTGCCAGTCTTCACCACCCATAACCTTTACAGTGTTTGCAATTTCTTCTTCATTTGCAGGTTCTGCAGCGGAATCCTTCAATGTTTTTGTCATGATGTCGATTCCGAGTCCAGCATATGTTTTTCCGATAGGTTTGATTACTGATTTGTAAAGAACGTGAGCTCCGTCCGGGCTGTTTGGATCGATTTTTACAGGGTCAGAACGAACTGGGCTTGCCAAAGAATAAACTACAAGGTCAACTTTTTTGCCAGTTTTTTTGATTTCTTCAATCATCATTGCGCGAGTTTCGTTAGAGAATGCATCTGCGCTGAAAGTTTTTGCAAAAAGACCGTCTTTTGCTGCTGCACGGTCGAATGCGGCGTTATTGTACCAACCTGGTGTACCACCCTTGTTTACTGTTGGTTCTTTTTCAAAAGAAACACCAAATGTGTCTGCTCCGTATTCAAATGCTGCAGAAATGCGGCTTGCAAGACCATAACCTGTAGAACATCCAAGTACGAGAACGAGTTTAGGACCGTTTCCGCCTTCTTTTACAGATTTGATTCCGCGTTTTGCTTTCTGTGCTTTAGCATATGCAATCTGACGTTCACAGTCTTTTGCACATCCAACTGGATGCGAATTGATACACATGCTGCTTCTTACCATTGGTTTAATAACTGCCATG
>CAMHIV010000014.1 GCA_946185185.1 uncultured Treponema sp.
TTTAAAGAAACCTTTTCTTTTATTTTGGCGACATTATATTTTACTGCTTACAATTCTGCTTCTTCGGCTGCAAAGAAAGAAATGCCTTCGCTGGAGAATTTTGACTTTACGGCTGTTATAATTGCTTTTGCTTTTTGGGCATTTTCGCGGTCAAGATATGCAAACAGCAAAAAGTTCTGTTCCGGCCAGGTGGTTGTTCCTAATTTTTTGGCTTTTTTTCCGCGACCGTGAACTGTAGGAATTACGGTATATTCAATTTCCGGGATTTCCTGTTCCAAAAGCTCTGTTATATCTTCCTGAACGGACTGATTTGCAATTATTTCTATTCTGTAATTCATTTTATCCTCTAATCCAAAGAATCCTGCATTGTTTTTATCATCTGCTGAATATAATCCAGGCGTTTTAAGACTGCTTCGTTTTTGTCATCCGAATCTTCCTGCCCCGCAGAATCTGCTTTCGCCTTTTCAACATTTTCAATGGAAGTTTTTTCAACAACTGATTCAACTGCGGCTCTAGAAATTTTAGCTTTTCCGACTCCGGTATAATCAATTTTGATTTTAGAAACTTCCGTCTTTTCAGACTTTTTCATTACAATCGAATACAGTACAGGAATTACAAGCAGAGTTACGAAGGTTGAAGAAGTAAGACCTCCTACAACGGCAATACCAATCGGTTGAACCATAGCACTCATTCCCTGAGTTGCAAAGCACATCGGAAGCATTCCTAAAATCGTAGTCAAAGTTGTCATCAAAACCGGGCGCAGACGGCTTGAACCGGCTTCAAGACATGCCTCGAACATAGAAATGCCACGGTCTCGCAGAAGGTTTGTGTAGTCAACAAGAATGATTCCGTTATTTACTACTATTCCGACCAGCATAATCAGACCTACCATCGCCATAATCGAAAGCGGCTGATTAATTATTTTGTACAAAATCACAACACCGATTATAAGGAACGGAATTGTGGCAAGGTTAATTAACGGCGCCTTAAAGGATTCGTAGGTAGCCGCCATAACACCAAATACAAGAATAATTGCAAGGGCGATTATGGAAACATACATTTTCATCTGCTCGGTAACATCTTTCCAGGAACCTTCGTATGAAACAGTAACGCCTTCAGGAATGATAAACGTATTTGCAATTCCTTCTTTTATCATGTCTTCAACCACATTTGCATTTGTCTGGCTGACAATTGAAGCCTTTACGTGAACGATTCGAGTCTGGTTTTCACGGCTGATTGTAACAGGTCCCAAACCTCGTCTGAGGGAAGCGAAGTTCGAAACCGAAACTTTGCCGTTTTTTCCCTGAACATACATTGATTCAAGATCTACTACATTCTGACGGTCTTCCGGTTTGTACATTACGATTACATCGTATTCTTTTCCGGCATTTCTATATTCGGTAGAAGTAACGCCATTTATCGCATAATTGATTTCTTTTGCAACCGAAGTAACATCGACTCCAAAGGTATAAGCTCGTTCACGGTCAATTACGACCTCTACCTGAGGAAGACCTCGTTCTGTATCAACAGAAGGTTCACCGATATCAGCAATACTATCCATAACGGCCTTGATTTTATCGGCAATAGAAAGCGCCGCATCCAAATCGTCGGAACGGATTGCAATATCAATATCATCGCCGGTCATCTGTCCGCGCATACCCGCACTAAAACTAAAGCTTGCACCGGCAAAATCATTAAAGTGCGCCCTAAGCTTCTGCTGAATAGACATTGCTGTATCAATTTGTTCCGCAGAAGGAGGAAGTCGGATTTCTATAGAAGATTTGTAAGTTCCGCTGTTACCGAACCCACGACCGCCAGTTCCAATAGAAGTTGTAATAAATTTATAGCCCTGGATTTCGTTTTTAATAATATCTTCAAAGGCCAGCGCCACAACTTTTGTTTCTTTCAAAGGAGTTCCAATCGGCATTGTGATATTCAAAGTAACAGAATCATCCTTACCGTTCGGCATCATATTTACACGCAGAGTTGGAATGAGCGAAATAGAAATTACAAGAAGACATACAGCTATCACAAGTGTAACTGCCTTATAGGTAAGAGCAGTCCTAAGAACCTTGCGGTATGCCTTTGTTATAAATCGAAGCACATTTTCAAAAGAACCGTACAAGGTGCGGAAGAATTTTGATTTAACGGGCTTTTCGTTTCTGTTTGTAAGCGGAAGGAAAACTCCGGCAAGAACAGGCACAAGAAAAATCGCTACCAATAGGGAAGAAACCAACGCAATTACAATAGTAAAAATAATTCCCTTGAACATCTGCCCCATCATTCCAAGCTCCTTCATGTAAAGCAGGAATGGAACGAATACACAAATAGTGGTAAGGTTTCCGGAAATTACAGAAGTAACCATTTCCTGAGAACCAAGGATTGCAGCAATTTTAGGTTTTGCACCACGACTACGGTATGCATAAATGTTGTCAATCATAACAATAGAGGCATCTACAATCATTCCGACGCCAAGAATAAGACCTGTCATGGTCATCATGTTAAGAGTGATACCTGCAAAACTCATGGCAAGCAGAGTGATTACAATAGAAAGCGGAATAGAAATTCCAATGATGATAGTTGATTTTATATTCTGCAAAAAGATAAAAAGAACAATTACGGCAAGAATAAGTCCTTCATATGCCGATTCAACAAGAGTATTGATTGTTTCACGGATGGAATCAGTGTCATCTCTCAGAATCGTCATGGAAATATCATTTGGAAGAACATCCTTCAACTGGTCCATTTTTTCGTAAACATTGTTTGCAACCGTTACAGAATTTGAACCCGATTGCTTTGTTACAGAAACATATACTCCAGGCTCGCCGTTTATGTAAACTTCGCTGGTTGCATCTGCATACCCCAAAAAGGCTTTGCCCAAATCACTCAATTTTACATCATAGCCGTTTATTGTCGTAATTACAGTGTTATTGATTTCTTCCACTGAATTGAATTCTCCGGTTGTGCGAACAACATAATCTTTTTGGCCTTCATTAAGTTTTCCGCCGCCAAGTTCAAGATTCTGTTTTGCCAAAGCCGATGAAACAGAAGAAACTGTCAGACCGTAAGCTGCAAGCCGGTTTTGTTCCAGTTCAACTCGAACGATTTTTGTTTTACCACCAGAAACACTTGCCTGAGCAACTCCATCGGCCTGTTCAAGAATGTCTACAATATTGTCTTCGGCAATCTGTTTTAAATCACTGGCAGAACGGTTTCCCCGGATTGCAATTCTTAAAATCGGCATTGAGTTTGAATCCATTTTAAAAATTGTTGGAGAACCGGCATTATCAGGAAGATTTCTTGAAACGCGGTCAAGCTTCTGGCGAACGTCGTCTACTGCCTGTTCAATATCTGTTCCGTAATTGAATTCCAAAGAAATACGGCTGGATCCTTCCGAAGAAGAGGAAGTCATACTTTTTAAGCCAGAAACACTTACAAGTGAACTTTCAAGAACCTTTGTAACTGTTTTTTCAACAGCTTCCGGACCTGCATTTGTATAGGTTGTAGAAATTGTTACATACGGATAATCAACTTCTGGAAAAAGCCCGATTGCTACATTTTTTATCGTAAAAATCCCGACAAAGCCCAGCAAAGTAAAAACTATGAGGGCAAGCACCGGATGAGAAAGAGTTGCTCTTGAAAGTGTCATTGGCGGTTTCCTCCATCAGTAGTCTGTATTGGATTATCAAGATCGTTTACCTTTGCACCTTCACTCAAACTGAGCATACCTTCATAAACAACCCGTTCACCGGCCATAAGATTGTCTGTAATCTGAATTTTTCCATCAATTGATTTTCCAGTTTTAATTTCCCGGCGGCTTACAGTACCGTCATCATTTACAACAAAAAGATATGCAGAGCCGTCATCGTTTGTAATAACTGCATCAGAAGGAACAACCAGCTTTCCTGAATATTTTGATGTGTACAATTTGACTTTGGCAAACATCCCGGCATTTACGCGGCTATCCCGTTTATCAAAATTCAATATGATTTGTTTTGTACGGGTCGAAGAATCAACGACCGGGCTAACACGACTTACCGAAGCAGAAAAGATTACACCCGGATAAGCTTCAAGGGTAACTTCAGCTTTTAATCCGGTTTTTAATTCCGCAACATAGCGTTCCGGAATATTTGCAGAAACCTGAAGATTGTCGATATCTCCAATCACTGTTACGGCAGAATTTGTTGTTACTGTAGTTCCAACTTTAAGAGGAGAAGAAACAATGCTTCCACTGATTGGAGCTTCCACAGGACTAAGGGCGTATTTTGTTCCTGGTTCACTTGGGTCTATTTTTGCAATTACATCACCCTTTTTTACATGACTTCCCAAAAGCACATTAATCTGCTGAACCTTTCCGCTCATCGAAGGAAAAACCTCAACCGCAGACTGAGATTCAACTTCGCCATTCGTAATAACATAATCTGTAAGGGTTGAAACTTTTGCTTCCACAGAACGAACTGTAAAAGTCGTGTTTCCGCCAAAACCGCCGCGCCGGCCACCCTTTCCAGGCATTCCACCGGCAGCCCCGGAATTTTTTGTAAGATTTATAACAACAACTGCGCCAACTGTTACAAGAAGAACTGCAGTTATAATAATTGTCGTAATTTTAGTTTTCTTTTCCATAAAAATTCTCCTGAAATCTATTTTCCTGCTTTTTCAATTGTTCCAAATTCAAGGCCGAGCACATCTTCAAGATCCAGAATTGTTGAAATCAATGTATATGCCTGACTTTTTAAGTTTACACCGGCGCTCAAAACTGAATCACTTGCACTTTGAAGTGAAAGCAAATCTGTTTTTCCGTAGTTGTAAGCCGTAAGATTCATTTTGTATGTCTGTTCCGCAAGATTCAGAGTTGCCTTTAAAGATTCAACCTGCGAAATTGCCTGATTAATCTTTCGAATGTAACTTTCTGTCTGTACCGCAACCGTTGTTTTTACATCTTCAAGTTTTTTTTCTGCAGTATCAACGGAATTCTTTTTTGTACTGACATTTATTCCTCGCGTCGACCACGGGAGATACCCGTCCAATGGAATGGAAACTTCTACGGAAAGCGCATTTGTTGTATTCACCGATTCACTTTCGTAGACCGCAGATTTTCCATACGCATAACTTGCAGAAATACTCGGGCTGTAAGCCGAAAAACGACTGTCCAGAAGATTATTTTTCGCAATCTTCAAATCGTATTCGGCAGACTGTACATCAGGCGCAGGCGTATCATTTTTGGGAAGACTTTCAATCGAAATTGCTTTTACGCTGAGAACATCATCCAGAGAACCGTCCAATTTAATTTCCTGTTTCTGATCGAGCCCAAGAATCTGCTTAAAAGATGCAAGTGAATTTTGAAGAGTAATTTCTGCAGATTCAACCGCCGGTTTTTTGGTTTCATAATTTACCCGGCTTGTAAGTGTATCTAATTCACTGATTTTTCCATTGCGGAATTTTTCCTGATTCTGCTCATATTGTTCTTTTGCAGTTGCAAGACTCTGCTTCTGAAGCTCAAGATTTTCCTGCTGGTACAAAAGATTGTAAAAATTTTTGCGGACAGAAAGTTCTACCGCTCTTTCTGCCTGAGAATAAGTTATCAGGCCCTTTTCATACTGAAGCTTTGCACCGCGTATATCTGAATAAAGATTTGTTTTTAACCCCATGCTTACCCGACCGGTTACGCCGACAGATTTTATATCATTTTCAAAATCCTGACTTGCCGACCCAGAAATAGTTGCCGTTGGGCTTACACTATTCCAGGAATAAGTGCTAGTTGTTTTTAAATCCTTAAGCGAATTCTGCGCCGTTTTTATGCTGATGTTATTTTCTTTTGCAAGTAAAACAGATTCTTCGAGTGTAATTTTTAACACTTCATCCGATTTTTGAACATCATCTGCCGCAAAAGCAGGGAAAATAGACCATGAAATAATTAAGGCAAAAATAATATTTTTAATATTGTTCATCTTTCATCCTGCGATTCTTTTCAATTTTTAAATCTGAAATTCTGTTTAATGGTTACAAAATTATTTATATATATCATCAACTGTGCGGTGGTTGTGTTTCGACATGGCTCAACAACCAAGGTTCTCGAAACCACCTTTCACAGTAACTTCGACAGACCCTTCGACAAGCTCAGGGACCGCTCAACGCCATACTATTCATTTGATATAATACAATATTTTTGCTATCTTTTATATAGAAAGTAAATGAGTAAAAACATTATTTTTAATTCCGATGAATCGGATTCTCAAGCCCTGATACAGGAATTTTTTGAAGTTTTTCCACATTACGAGCCTTCAAGAGAAAAAATTGTTAAGGCCTGGGATTTTTTACTCTCTCACTCCCAAGGCAGAATTCGAAGTTGCGGAAAACCATACTACCTTCACCCTCTAAGAATCGCTTTCATTCTTGCTCAAGGCGAATTTGATGAAGACTGCATAATCTCTGGACTTCTTCATAGTGCATATTCCTTAAACATAACAAATCAGCAGCTTGAAAAAGAATTCGGAAAAGGTGTTGCCACAATAATAGAAGGCACTTCAAAAATAATGAACATCTCGATTACCTCAAAAACTTTGCAGCAGGCCGATGCCATACGAAAAATGCTTTTTGCGATGGTTGACGATGTTCGCGTTATTTTTGTGGAAATTGCAGAACGACTAGATAGAATCCGAAACATAAAAAGCCTTGAATCAAACAAGCAGCGCGAAATTGCAGCCGAGGCACTGGACATCTGGGCACCGCTTGCAGACCGCCTTGGTATGTCCGCTGAAAAAAATGAATTCGAAGATTTAAGTCTAAAATACACAAATCCCGATGCTTTCCAGCAGATTAAGGCTGTTATCAGTCAGAAGAAAGATGAGCGGGCTGCGTACCTTCAAAATGCGGTTTCAAAGATTCAGGCAGAAGCAGACAAGCTGGGCATTCAAATTTCGATTACCAGCCGGGCAAAGCACTTTTATTCAATCTATCAGAAAATGCGAAAAAGAAACAAAGAACCGGGCGAACTTTTTGACCTTCTTGCACTCCGCATAATCTGTCACAAAAATTCAGAGTGTTATGCGCTTGTGGGCATTGTTCACGGCCTGTGGAAGCCGTTGGACGGGCGCTTT
This sequence comes from uncultured Treponema sp., assembly GCA_946185185.1. Classification (GTDB taxonomy): domain Bacteria; phylum Spirochaetota; class Spirochaetia; order Treponematales; family Treponemataceae; genus Treponema_D. Next base: position 7,098 of record CAMHIV010000014.1, read on the forward strand.
AAAGATTACATTGCAATGCCAAAATCAAACGGATACCAGTCGCTACACACAACAGTAATGTGCGAAGACCGCCCCCTCGAAATTCAAATTCGTACTCAAAAAATGCACGATATTGCGGAACACGGTGTTGCTTCACACTGGCTTTACAAAAAAGGAACTAATCATGACCTTGTAAAAAGTTCCAATCTTACGATTTTTAATCAGCTGCAGGAATTGCGTGAAAAACAAATTTCTGACGAAAACTTTTTCCAAACTCTCAAAACAGAATTGCTTGGCAACGAGATTTTCGTATTCACTCCAAACGGCGAAGTAAAACAGTTGCCTGAAGGCTCAACTGCAATAGATTTTGCCTATGCCGTTCATTCTGCCATCGGAGAAAAAATTGTAGGTGCAAAAGCTGATGGAAAAATCATTCCGATTACACAGCCATTAAAAAATACGCAAATTATCGAAATTCTTACAAATCCACAGGCGCACCCAACGGAAAATCAGATTAAATATGCCCGAACCTCAAAAGCGCGCCAAAAAATTCACGCATGGCTCACAGCAAATGATTCTGCTTTTCTGGAAAAAAATTCTATAACTAAAAATGATTTAGAAACAGCCGAACACTCAGCACAAAGTCACAATTCAACAAACGGAAGACCGCGTGGCCACAAAAAAGGTGAAGGCGAAAAGATTATCCACAAAAATATTACCCGCGTAAAAGTAGCCGGTCTTTCTAATTTTATGGTGACTTTTGCACAATGCTGCCACCCAACCTATCCAGACCCGATTGCAGGTTATGTTTCGTTTTCAAAAGGCGTAATGATTCACCGCGCCGACTGTTTGAACTACCTGAAAGCCGAAAACGTAGAACGCCGAACCATCCCTGTTGAATGGGATGACGGCAGTGAGAACTGAAACGGTGGTTTCGAGGACCTCAACCACCGCGGCCATTTTTACATCTTTTCGATGATTGTGATTCCCAGCACTTCCATTCCCTTTGCGAGCACTTTGCTTACAAGAGCAGAAAGTGCAAGTCGGGTTTCAAGGATTTCCTGATTTGATTCTGAAAGAACCGGGCACTTTTCGTAGAAAGAATGATAACTTGAAGCCAAATCGTAAAGGTATGTGCAAAGACGATGTGGTTCGTATGCCTTTGCAGACTGCAGAACTACAGTTCCCAATGCCATACATTTTTTAGCAATTCGTTTTTCATCTTCGTTTGAAATTACACAAAGGTTAGCCTTTTTGCCCTGACCTTCGCCTTTTGCAAGAAGAGCCTTGCAGCGAACGTACGCATTCTGAATATAAGGAGCTGTATTTCCGTCAAATGCAAGCATTCTTTCCCAGTTGAAAACATAATCCTTGATTCGGTCGCATGAAAGATCTGCATATTTAATTGCGCTGATTCCGATTGCAGTAGAAAGAGTTTTTAAAGTCTCTTCCGAAGCATCTGGATTTTTTGCAAGCATGATTTCTTTTGCGCGCTGTTCTGCTTCATCAAGAAGACTTGAAAGAGTTACAGTTTCGCCGCTTCTTGTTTTGAATGGTTTTCCATCTGGTCCCAAAACAGAACCGAATGAAACATGTGTAAGTTCTACATCATCATCGCAAAGCTTAGCATCACGAGCAGCCTGGAACAGCATACTGAAGTGCATTTTCTGGCGAGTATCTGTAACATAAACGATTTTTTTTGCATTCAAAGTGCGGGCACGATATTCAAGGGCTGTAACATCTGTTGCATCGTAACCAAATCCACCGTCACTTTTTTTAAGGATAAGAGGAACAGGTTCACCTTCACGCCCCTGAAATCCCTGAGGGAAGAGACATACGGCGCCGTTACTCATCTGAGCCTTACCTTCTTTCAAAAGGCGTTCTGCAACAGTATTCAATTTATCATTGTAAAAGCTTTCGCCACAATAATCGTCATCGTTCAAAAGAACTCCCATGCGTTTGTACATCCAGCCAAAATGCTTCTTTGATTCGTCAGTGAGCGCTTTCCACAAATCGATTGATTCCTTGTCGCCGCTCTGAATCTTTACTACGCGCTGATGTGAACGTTCTGCAAAATCAGGATCAGAATCAAATTTTACCTTTGATTCTTTGTAAAGTGCGTTCAAGTCGCTGATAGTGTGTTCGTTCGAATCTTTCCAGCCCAAATCGATGAGATGTTCGATGAGCATTCCGAACTGAGTTCCCCAGTCACCGATATGATTCTGCTTAATTACATTAAAACCAAGCTGCTTATATGCACGAACAATTGCATCACCAATAATTGTTGAACGAAGGTGGCCTACATGCATTTCCTTTGCAATATTTGGTGAAGAATAATCAACTACGATTTTTTCATTTGAACCCACATTAGGAATTCCAAGCTCTGAATCCGAATCAACTTCCTTGATTTTAGAAAGAAGATATTCCTTTGAAATAAAGAAATTAATGAATCCTGGTTTTACAACATCCATCTTTTCAATAATATTTCCGGCATCTAGAGCAGCCTTTAATTCTTCCGCAATCTGAAACGGTGCCTTGTGAAGCAGTTTTGAAAGTGCAAATGAAACATTCGACTGATAATCGCCGAAATTTTCGTTATTTGTTTCTGTTACATAATCCTTTGAACAGTCCAATTCTGTTGCGAAAGCCTTTTTTACGCCCGCAATTACAATTTCATTTAAATCTTGAATGATAGTCTTCATGCTGAACATATTATCGAAAAATAACAATTTAGTTAATCAGCCCCGTTTAACAAAGTCTGTTATATATGGTAGAGTTTCATCATGACAAAAAAGGAATTTTTAGCAGGAATAAAAGACGGCATTCCGATTGGACTCGGATATTTTGCAGTTGCCTTCTCTCTTGGAATTTTCGCAAAATCGGCAGGACTTTCCCCATTGCAGGGACTCGTTGCCAGCTTTTTGAATCACGCTTCTGCGGGGGAATACGCACTTTCTTCCGCTATTCACTCAAAAGCAACTTACATTGAAATTGCAATCGCTACTTTAGTCATCAACGCACGATATTTTTTAATGAGCTGCGCATTAGGCCAGCGGTTCGATCCCAAAACTCCATTTATTCATCGACTTCTTGTAGGATTCGGAATCACAGACGAAATTTTTGGAATTGCTATCGCCCGTGGAAAAACCGTTTCTCCATTTTACAATTACGGAGCCTTTTTTATCGCAGTTCCATTATGGTCAACAGGAACCGCACTGGGAATTATTGCGGGTTCAATTCTTCCAGCTAATATCGTGAGTGCTCTTTCTGTAGCTTTATACGGCATGTTCATTGCAATCATAATTCCACCATGCCGAAAGAATTTTGCACTTGCAGCCTGTGTGATTTCAAGTTTTGCGATGAGCTACGCATTCTCTGTTCTTCCACACATAAAAGACCTTTCCGGCGGAACACGAACTATTATTCTTACAGTTGTTATTTCAAGCATCGTAGCATTTATTAAACCGATACCAGAAGAAGATAAAGAGGAAGACAAATAATGAACAGAAACCCATGGATTTATATCTTAATCGCCGCAGCAGTTTCTTATCTTGTAAGGGTTCTGCCATTAACTCTTATCAGAAAGCCGATTCAAAATCGCTTTATAAAATCCTTTTTGTATTATGTTCCATACGTTACGCTTTCCGTAATGACTTTTCCGGCAATTATTCAATCAACACAAAATCCTAAATCAGGGATTGCAGCGTTAGTTATTGGAATTGTTTCATCAGTCTTTGGACTCGGTCTTTTCCCCGTTGCCTGTATCTGCTGTGCAACCGTTTTCGGATTAGAACTGTTTATTTAATATATGTCATTGCGCGTTACCTTGAATTTTGTCCATTTTTTAGTTAGGATTGAATCGTATGGCAATTGTTAATGCAATACTGCTCTTATTCGGAAGTCTCGGTTTCTTGCTCTACGGTATGCGTCTTATGAGTGATGGTGTCCAAAAGAGTGCGGGCGAAAAACTTCAGCGTGCCCTTGGTATGATGACCGGAAACAGTTTTGTCGGCATTCTTACCGGACTTATGATTACCATGATAATCCAGTCTTCCGGGGCAACTACTGTAATGGTAGTTTCATTCATCAATGCAGGACTTCTTACACTTGCCCAGTCGGTCGGCGTAATTTTTGGTGCAAACATCGGTACAACAATTACAGCCTGGATCGTTTCTCTTTTCGGATTTAATTTTAAGATTTCAACTTTTGCCGTTCCAATTTTCGGAATCGGCTTTTTTCTTACCATACTAAAAGACTCTAAAAGCAAAAATATCGGCGAAGCTGTTATGGGATTCGGGCTTCTCTTTATGGGATTGAGCGGTCTTTCTGATGTTTTTTCGTTTGATGCTTCAAAACTCAATTTCATTTCAGAAATCCAGAGTCTTGGAATCCTTTCACTATTGGTCGGCGTTGTAATAGGAACTGTAATTACTGCGCTTATGCATTCTTCCAGTGCATTCACAGCAATCATAATTACAATGGCCTACAAAAACATAATCACCTGGGAAATGGCTTGTGCCATGACCTTGGGAAGTAACATCGGTTCTACAATCGATGCGATTATGGCCTCATTTGGAAGCAACGCAGACGCACGACGCTCCGCACTTATTCACGTAATGTTCAATGTTTTTGGAACTGTACTCGTTTTGATTTTCTTCAATCCGTTCATAGATTTTGTTGTATGGGTAACACCAAGTACAAATATTGCTATCCAGATTTCAATGCTCCATACACTCTTTAAAACTTTGAACACATTGATTCTTCTGCCGCTCTCAAATCAATTAATATCACTTTCGAAAATTCTTATTAAAGACGATGATGAAAAGAGTCTTAAAAACTACCATCTGGAATTTACAGATTCAGCTTTCGTAAAAGAAAGTGCTGCAATGCATATTATCCGTTTGGAAAAAGAAATTGCAGATATGACCGATGTTGCAACAAACATGTTTGACCGCCTGCAGATTGGAATTATGAAACGCAATCAGGCTTTTATTGACGAACATCTTGAAAAACTTGCCGATGAAGAAGATTACTGCGACCAGATGCACGAACAACTTGCAAGATACATAATCGAATGTCAGCACCTGCCGATTACAGAAACTCAGCGCAACAACCTTTCTATTATGGTTTCTGTAGTTGATGAACTTGAAGGAATGACAGACCAGGTTTACTGCGCCGGAATGCTTCTTGAAAAAAGTATCGAAAAGAAAATGAAGTTCATGCAGGAAGATATGGAAAGACTCGTTCCGTACGTTGAACTTGCCCGCCAGTTTTTGCAATTCATCAGAATTAATATTAACAAGCACTTGAACAGCGACAAGCTTGAAATGGCTCAGGAACTTGAAAATCAGATTGACTTATATAGAAAAAATCTTAAGAAAATCGCCCGCAAACGCCTTGAAAGCGGAGCCGATGTAAAAGCCGAACTTTTATACATCGACATAGTCCGACAAATCGAAAAAATCGGCGACCATGCTTTTGCAATCAGTGGACTTTTAGCACAAACTGTATAAAACTAAAAAAAAAATGAATATTGCACATCTTTTCATGGTCGTGTGAAGCGAAGCTACAACGCGACCATGCCTTCTCGATCTCAGGATTATTGGCACAGACTATATAGTATTAATTTCGAACTTCATAATTACATTCAAAATTGGCGCGAGGGAGTATGGCATTGTGGAAAAACACTCTGTTTGTGGTTTGTCGCGATAGCGACAAATTAAAATAATCCTTGCCACGAACAGCGTGTAGTGCGCGAGCGCACGATTTTACACAATGTTAGACGACCGGTAGCCAATTTTTATAAGCAAATAAATTACGAAATTAATACTATATAATTTTCTATTCCAGCACCAAATCCACCACTTCTGCCTCGCAGGCTTTTACCAGATCTGCTGGTGCAAGACAAAGCTGCATTCCGCGGACGCCGGCTGAAATGCTGATTTTTTCGTGGTCCATGGCAGATGAATCTACGAAGGTGCGGAGTTTTTTCTTCATTCCAAGTGGAGAACATCCGCCCCGAACATAGCCTGTTGCAGAAAGAAGTTCTTCGGGTTTGATTGGATTTATGTCTTTACAGCCGGCAGCATTGCGGGCTTTTTTTAAGTTTATTTCGTGTAAAGAAGATTGCAAAAATACGCAGAGTTCTTTTGTTTCTGTTCGCATTACGATTGTTTTGTAAACGGTAGCAGGATCGATTCCAAGTTTTTCTGCTGTTCGTCCGGCAGCTCCTTTTGCAAGAGGATGTTCGCCGTCATCATCGTATTCTTTTGCTTCGTATGGGATTTTTAAGGTTTCCAGGATGCGGATTGCGTTTGTCTTTTTGATTTGTGCCATGGTTGTAGTTTAATACAATACCAGATGAATGTCATTATTGTTATTATCCCTACTTTTCTTTATAATGCTTGGCATGGAAACACGTAACATTTTTGAAAATTTGAGTTGTATCGATCACAGATACTCGTTGTCTGAAAAGGACGCTTTTGACGGACTTTCTAAGTATATTTCTGAACAGGCTTCTATCCGTTCTTGTGCTAAGTGTGAAGCTGCTCTGGTTAAGGCTCATCTTAAGGTTCGCGGAACTTTAACTGATGAAATTGCTAAAACTTTGGACCAGGTTGCTGAAAATATTGATCCTGAAGAAGTTTATGCTGAAGAAGAAAAGACTAAGCACAATATTCGTGCCCTTGTAAATGTTATGAAAACTAAGGTTAGTGCTGAAATCGGGCCTTTGGTTCACCTTGGTGCTACTTCTGTTGATATTCTTGATACTGCTTTAAGCTGCCGTATGCGTGATGTTACAAAAAATGTTGTTCTTCCTGAATTGAAGCAGCTTGAAAAATATCTTTGTGAAATTGCTGCCCGGGAATGTGCTACTCCTCAGGTTGGCCGTACTCATGGTCAGCACGCTGTTCCTATTACTTTTGGATGGAGCATTGCTGAATTTGTAAGCCGTCTTGGAAAATCTATCCTTAAAATTGAAGAATTGAGCGATGACCTTGTTGGTAAACTTGCAGGTCCTGTTGGTTCTTATAACGGTCCTAGTATGATTGTTAAAGATCCTGAAGAACTTGAACGCATTTATACTGAATTCCTTGGCCTTAAGCCTTCTGAATATTCTAACCAGCTTGTTGAACCTGAACACGTTCTTCGCCTTTTGCTTGAAATGAATGTTGCTTTTGGTATTATTGCTAACCTTGCTGATGATCTTCGCAATTTGCAGCGTTCTGAAATTGGTGAAGTTTTTGAATACTTTGCTGCAACTCAGGTTGGTTCTTCAACAATGCCTCAGAAGAGAAACCCATGGAACAGCGAACACGTTAAGTCTTTGTGGAAGGCTATGTGTCCTCGTGTAATTACTTTCTATATGGATCAAATCTCTGAACACCAGCGTGACCTTACAAACTCTGCAAGCCAGCGCTTTATTGCTGACTATGTTTCTGGTTTCACAATGGCTGTTGCCCGCATGAACAGTGTTGTTAAGGGACTTCAGGCTGATAAGGAAGGCATGGCTAGAAATCTTGAAGGTGCCGGCGGAAAAGTTAAGGGCGGCGTTCTTGCTGAACCTGCTTACATTCTTCTTGGTGAAGCCGGATACAACGACGGTCACGAAGTTATCCGTAAGATTACTCTTGAAGCTGAAAAGACTGGAAAAACTTTCTTTGAAGTTCTTAAGACTCACGAAAAGGAATTTGCCGATATTACAAAACAGCTTGAAAAGCTTGGCGTAGAAAATCCGGCACAGTTCTTTGAACATCCTAGCAATTACTGTGGACTTGCTGCTAAGAAGTCTAAGAGACTTGCTGAAAAGTACATGGATTTGATGAAATAAGTTCTGCAAAAGGAATAAACGGACTGCCTGATATAATATATTATCAGGCAGTTTTTTTTATTCCCCCGCATTAGCCAGTTCACGCCATTTTTTTGCGCGAACAGAAATGTTCTTCTTAAGGCATTCGCTGTAAAGCCATGGTTCGCAGCTATGAATATCACCCACATTTATAAAATCACGATAAGGCTTATATTCATCACCGCTGTACCCACTGACAACCAGCACATGATATTCCGGTGAAACAGTTACAGTAATTGTATCATTCAAAATAGCCGGAGTATCATCCACACGCCAGTTCACAGGATTAATACAAAATTCAGATTCTGCCAGCACAGGAATCACATATTTCACATCCTTTACAGTGTTGTAACAAATAGTAACACCAATATCATCTTCAAAAAGAGCCGGCTTTATGCGATTACAAGCATTCAAATCTTCTTTCGTTACTTTATAGCCCAAAACATATGCAGCTGCAAGTTGACTATAAGTTTCATCGCTCATGTGTTTTAAAAGCTCAACAACTGACAATCCGCCCTGACTAAAACCCGCAATAATCAGCGGTCTTGTTTTATCTCTTTGACGTTCAAAAATATCAAAAGCATTGCAAACATCCTTCATCGAAAGCTTTTCCCGATTTTTAATCAGTTTTTCGTCCTGAGTAACCCAACCGTCAATAGTCATATGGCGGTAATACGGAGAATAAAAACGGTTCCCCTGCGACATGTATTCAGAAACCTTACTTATTTCAATTTTCATATGATCGCGATGAGTCTGATTCCAAACATCAGCATAGTGACAAACTTTTCCCTCATCGGAAGTCCAGTCAGTTTCCCAGGTAGAAACTACATAAAAAACATCTGCACCAGTTCCGTTCGGATCATCATCCTGCGAATACCACATAAGCTGATAATTGTAATCAGGCGCGGCCGGAATAAATTCTTTCGAAGTGCACGAAATAAACGCTGTAAAAATTATTCCAAGAAAAAAAATCAGAATGCAATTCTTCTTCATTTCAAACTCCCATTAAAACAGATAAAAATAGGATATGCTTATCTATGGAAGTTTTCAAGTTAAAAAAAAATCGCCGTCCCCCATCAGGAAACGGCAATTCATTGTTTTTCTGCATTGCAGTCAGGAGCACGGAAAAATTACTTCTTTTTAAGATAATTCACTTACCGTGCTCTCCAGTTTTGCATTACGCAAAACTGGCAAAGATATTCGATTACCTATTTAATCAAAGGTTTCATCGCTGTCATATAAGCACGCAACTTGCGGCCAACAACTTCGATTGGGTGGTTGCGGATTTCTGCGTTTACAGCTACGAGTTCTGCGTTGCTTACGCCGTTATCCTTAACGTTCAAGCCCTTACCAATAACTTCTGTAGTTACCTTTGGCATAAGGTCTTTTTCCATCATTGGAGCTGCAACGTTTGCAAAGAGGTAGCATCCGTATTCAGCAGTATCAGAAATAACGCGGTTCATTTCATAAAGGCGCTTTCTGTCGATAAGGTTAGCGATAAGTGGAACTTCGTGGAGTGATTCGTAGTAAGCAGATTCAGGTTTGATTCCTGCGTCAACCATTGTTTCGAATGCAAGTTCACAGCCGGCTTTTACCATAGCAACCATGAGGATACCCTTATCGAAGTATTCCTGTTCGCTGATTTCAGCTGAAGATTCTTTCTGGCTTTCGAATGGAAGTTTTCCAGTTTCTTCGCGCCATTTAAGAAGGTTAGCGTCTTTGTTAGCCCAGTCTTTCATCATTGTGCTAGAGAATTCACCAGAAATGATGTCATCCATGTGCTTCTGATAAAGTGGAGCAAGCAAAGTCTTGATTTCTTTAGAAAGAGCGTTTGCCTTAATCTTAGCAGGGTTAGAAAGACGGTCCATCATACCTGTGATTCCACCAAACTTAAGAGCTTCAGAAATTACGTTCCATCCGTGCATAAGGAACTTTGTAACCCATTCAGGATCCATTCCGTCAGCAACCATCTTGTTGTAACAGCAGATTGTACCAGCCTGGAGCATACCGCAGAGGATTGTCTGTTCGCCCATAAGGTCAGACTTAACTTCTGCAACGAAGCTTGATTCAAGAACACCAGCTTTGCTTCCGCCCATACCTACAGCGAGAGCTTTAGCCATTGCCCAGCCCTTTCCTTCTGGGTCGTTTTCAGGGTGAACTGCGATAAGATCAGGAACTCCGAATCCACGAGCAAATTCGTGGTAAACTTCTGTACCTGGACCCTTAGGAGCACACATGATTACAGTAATATCTTTACGGATCTGCATTCCTTCTTCAATCATGTTAAATCCATGTGAATACCACAAAGCAGAACCTTTCTTCATCAATTTCTGAACTTCGTTAATAACAGGAGTGTGCTGCTTATCCGGAGTAAGGTTTCCAACAAGGTCAGCAGTTGGAATCATTTCTGCATAAGTACCAACTTTGAATCCGTTTTCAGTAGCGTTTTTCCAAGACTGTCTTTTTTCTGTGATAGCAGATTCGCGAAGAGCATAAGATACATCAAGTCCTGAATCGCGGAGACACAAACCCTGGTTCAAACCCTGAGCACCACAACCAACGATAACAATTTTCAATCCTTTAAGAGCCTTTACGCCGTCTGCAAATTCGTCCTTGCTCATAGAACGGCAATGACCCAACTGAAGGCGTGCTTCACGCCATGGAATTGAATTAAAATAATTGTTTCCCATTTCTAAACCTCTTTTTTTAGGGCGTTCCCCTCGCTTCGCTCGGGTCGTGTGTTCGCGAGTTTGCAAAGCAAACTCGTAACGAAAACGGTATTACCGTTTTCGCCAGCCCGCTAAAAGCTCGGTCTTTGCTTCGCAAATCCTGCCTTTGGCACTGCTCCATACACTAACGCTTCTTATTTTCGTGTTTATATTATCAGTAATTTTATATTGCGTAAACTGAAATATTCGCATGTTATTATTGCACCAAACGCAATGCATCAGATTAAATGTCGAATTCTGTAAATACACTAAAATTGGCGCGAAGGAGAGATGCGTTGTGGAAAAACACTCTGTTTGTGGAAGGAGCGACAGCGACTTTTTATAAGTTCCTTTGCCACAAACAGCGTGTAGTGAGCTAGCTCACGGTTTTTCACAATGCTTCTCGAGTGGGAGCCAATTTTCCTTGCAATTTCATAAACTTCGACATCCAATCTGAACCACTCTGTAAATAATGACAGTTGCCCACATGTCCTTTTTCCGTTAAAATCTTTCCACTATGGAATTTACACAGGAATCAATTGACGCTCTCAAAGTCAATGAAATTGACATCATGAAAAAGATTGCGGAAGAACTTTCTATCCGCATACAGCAAGTAAGTGCAGTTATCAGTCTTGTAGAAGAAGGCTGCACCATACCGTTTATCAGCCGTTACCGAAAAGAAAAGCACGACAATTTGAATGAAGTTCAGGTTCGCGACTGCGACCACCTTTTCAAATCATATAAAAATCTTGAAGAACGACGCATCGAAATCGTACAGGGAGTTTTCAAGCAGGGTAAACTCACAGAAAGCCTTTACACCGCAGTAATGAACGCTTCTACCCTCACAGAACTTGAAGACTTATGGGCTCCATTCAAGAAAAAGAAGAAGACCCGCGGAATGGTTGCAGCCGAAAAAGGTCTCGAACCATTGGCAGACGCAATGCTTACGATGAACGATTCAGAAATCGAAAAGGAAGCAGAAAAATACATCAAAACTGACAACGAAGATCCAGCCCTCAATGTTGAAACAGCTGCTGACGCACTTAACGGCGCAAAAGACATTCTTGCTGAACGCGTAAGTCAGGATACAAATAACCGTTCTGCAATTCATGACTTGTACATGAGCGAAGGCAATATCAAAACAAAAGGTATTGTTCCGGACGGACAGACCGAAGAACAGGCAATGAAAACTTCTACCTATCAGATGTACTGGGATTACACAGAACCTCTCAATCAGGTAAAACCACACCGCATTCTTGCAATTAACCGCGCAGAACGAGAAGGTGCACTTGATGTTACAATAGATGTAGATGTAGACAGCGCAGTAGATCTTCTTACAAAACGCACAGTTACTAACAATAAATATCACAAAGAAGCTATCGAAGACGGTGTTGTTCGCCTTCTTTCACCAGCTGTAGTACGCGAAATCCGCAGCGACGAAACAGATGAAGCCGACGAACACGGAATCGGTATCTTCAGTGAAAACCTCAAGAACCTCCTTATGACTCAGCCAATTAAGGGAAGCCGCGTTCTTGGAATCGACCCAGGTATCCGCACTGGTACTAAATGTGCCGCTTTGGATGAAACAGGAAAATACCTTGGCTACTTCAAAATTTTCCAGGTACAGGATCCGGAAGATGCATACAAACAGTTGAACGATGCAATCGATAAATACGATATTCAGGTTGTAGCAGTAGGAAACGGTACCGGCTCACCAGAAGTTCAGGCAGTCGTATCAAAAGTAATCAGCGAAAATTATGCAGACGCAGATGTAAAATACACAGTTGTAGATGAATCAGGAGCTTCAGTTTATTCTGCAAGTGAAGTTGCAACAAAAGAATTCCCGGAACTTGACCTTACAATCCGAGGCGCAATCAGCATGGGCCGCCGTTTGCAGGACCCTCTTGCAGAACTCGTAAAAATCGATCCAAAAGCAATCGGCGTAGGTCTTTACCAGCACGATGTAAACCAGAAAAAACTCAGCGAAACTTTGGACGAAGTTGTTGGTTCAGTTGTAAACCAGGTAGGTGTAAACCTTAACACAGCAAGTTACATGCTTTTAAGCTATGTTTCTGGAATCACAATGAGCACTGCAAAGAAAATCACCGAATACCGCGATGCAAACGGCAAAATCCTGAGCCGCGAAGACTTGAAAAAAGTTCCTGGCCTTGGACCTAAAGCATTTGAACAGTGCGCTGGCTTCCTTAAAATTGCAGAAAGCGCAGATCCATTGGACAACACATGGGTTCACCCGGAAAACTACGATGTTGCACGAGAAGTTCTTCCAACTGTAAAAAATGGTGGAAAAATCGACAATGCAACTCGAAAAGCTTTGTGCGAAAAGTACAATATCGGCGAAACAACTTTGAACGATATAATAGAAGAATTGCAGAAACCTAACCGCGACCCTCGAGACGGATACCCGGCACCAATCATGCAGAAAGGTGTAGTTCAGTTTGAAGACCTCAAGGAAGGCATGAAGGTAACAGGTAAAATCAAAAACGTTGTAGACTTCGGTGCTTTCGTAGACATCGGTCTTCACGAAACTGCTTTGATTCACGTTTCTGAGCTCAGCGACAACTTTGTAAGCGACCCGATGGAAGTTGTAAAAGTCGGCGACATCTTTGAATTTACAATCATCGGATTGGATAAAGACCGCAAACGAATCAGCCTTTCATTAAAGAGCGACGCAGCAAACCGCATCGGTCAGTCAGTTGCAAGCCGGGCAGCCACAAGAGACTCAAGCGTACCAGCCGGCGAAACAAAAAGAAAGGTTGTAATCGTTAAAAAAGGAACCGGCTCAGGCAGCTACGACAAAAACAGCAACCGCCCTGCAGGAAACCG
>CAMHIV010000015.1 GCA_946185185.1 uncultured Treponema sp.
ATCTAAATTGAATGTAGAAAAAATCATGGTGAAGGATGTTGTAACTGTTCAGGACACAGAAGTTGTTGAAAATGCCGCAAAGCTTATGCTTGATCACGGAATTGGCTGTGTACCAGTTCTTTCCGGAGATTTAGTTGTTGGAATTCTTACAGAAAGCGATCTTTTCAGCCTCTTTACAGAAATGTTTGGTGCAACTCGCAGCGGTATCCGCATGATTTTTTCTCTTGATGACAAACCTGGTCAGCTTGCAAAAATCGTAGATGAAATTGCAGACAAAAACGGAAACCTTGTTTCTCTTGTTACCCGGGAACTTAAAGATTCTACACTTCGCAGAGTTACAATGAAGGTTTCTGGTGTAACAAAAGCTCAGATTGAAGAAATCCTTTCGAAAGTCGGCGTAAAAGTTGACGATATCAGGTAGACCCGATTATGAAAATCCAGGTAGAACTGCTCATAAATCAATTTCTCCGCTCTTACCTTGAAACTTTTTCTATTGAGGAATTTGCCGCATTTGTAAAACAGTGCGGAGTAAAGACTAATGAGGAAGAATGTGTTGAATACCTGGATACAAATATTAATGTTTTTGCATTGAAAAACGGAAGATACGCAACCCGTGCGGCTGTTTTTACAAAGCAGTATTTTAGTTTTAAGCCCGGTCGAAAGGAATTTGATCAGGGACTTTTTATTACTGGTCACCGCTGCATTCCTTTTATTGATCCGGAAATTCTTTCCTTTGGCGTAAATTTTGTATATAAGGGAAAGCTTCTTGAAAAGAAAATTGGAACCTTTGACAGCCAAACCGTTCTTGATTTGTTTTCTCTTTATGGAGATGAATATTCCAGTCAGTATATAGCTTCTGATCCTGTTAATTCTGATATTGATTTGGGAAAAACGGATTTTATACTTCCGCCGGTAGTGAAGGCGACTGGTAATTCTCTTGCACCGTTGATTGAAGACGGGTTTAAGTACGGCGACCGCATAATCTGTTATGTTTCTGATTGGGATACTAATACCGTTTCACTTGAATTCGAACCGAGAAATTCTAATGCTTTCCAGATGACAGAGGCGGATGTGGAAAGAGGCGAATGGTACAGCACTCTGGAAACGGATTTGAATGAATCATTTGATTTGCATGGCCCGCTTTCTTCTATCGAAGAACAGCTTGCTACTGTTTTTGCAAATTGTCGTCGTTCTCTTTGCAAAAGAACCTGTGGATCTTTGGATGAATTTTTTGCCCGTACAAACAAAATCGGTTTCGAACTTTTTGGAGTAGAAACCCGTCTGTGGCACAAGGGCGAGGATGTTCCTGCAATCGGCAAATGGAATTCTTTTGATTTAAATCCGCCGGAATACGACGACGATGATGATGAATTCTGTGCCCAGCAGGGTGAAGCAATCGAGCCGATTCCTCAGTATATTATTGATTCATTCTTAAAAGATTATCTGTTTTCGAAAAATAGTGATATTCATGAAGTATTACCGAAGCTTTATCCGAATTTTCATCGTCTTTCAAAATTTCAGCAGAATATCATGTTGTTGCACTTGAAAAATAGACATGCTATACTTTTGCAAAATTACAATCATTTTGCGGATTCTGAAATCAGTGATTTGCGCCATAAAGTTCTGGAGCTTTTCAGTAATGTGAATAGTCTGGTCTATTCAATTGATATGGTAAAGTCGGATTTGGCTAATTATCCGCAGCAGTCGCTTGTAATTTTGTCGCAGATTTTTGGACATGTAATGCATATTCTGGAAATGTGCGAAACGGATGTAACTGCTGTAATTCAGGAGCGAAAAGAAATTTTGCTTTCCGTGGAAGGGATGGAACTGAATTTCGAATGTGTTGAGGAAGATTTAAAAACCGTTCTTGAAAAAGAAACGAAGAATGGTTTTGTGATCATAAAGTAATACACGGAGTTAAAAAATGTCATTGAATGTAGTGGAGTTGATTCAGAAAGGTGGGATTTTTTTTGATGTTAATGGAAAAAATCCTAAGGATGTTTACAAAAAAGTAACAGGGTTAATGAATTTACCGGACTACATTACACCAAAAGCTTTGTGTGAAGGGCTTTGTGAACGAGAAGATTTTATGAGTACGGCTGTTGGAAATGGGATTGCTCTTCCTCATTGTCGTATGCCGATTTTGAAGGATTCAAACGGGGAACAGGTTTCCATTGTTTTTCTTTCAAAACCGATTAATATGTCTGCTCCAGATAATCTTCCTGTTTCTATTATGTTCATTATTCTTTCAAAAAATCAAAAGGATCATTTGGAAATTCTTTCGCAGCTGTTTGAAGTGCTTAAGGATACCGAAGTAAAAAAACTTTTGAATCAGCGTGCATCAAAGGAAGAAATTCTTGAAGCGCTGAAGAAAATTAAATCTGAATAAAAATTGCATTGCAATTTTAAATAAATGCCTATAAGAGGAAAAAAATGAACGAGAAAGCGATTACTGCTGTTGCAACTTCGATTCGAAGTTTGTCTATGGATGCGATTCAGAAAGCAAATTCTGGACATCCGGGAACGCCGCTTGGTGCAGCTGAACTTGCTGCAGTCCTTTACGGTGAAGTTCTTAAGCACAATCCTGCTGATTCTAAATGGGCTGATAGAGATAGATTTGTTCTATCTGCCGGTCATGGTTCAATGTTGCTTTATTCAATTCTGCATTTGAGCGGATATAAAGTAAGCCTTGATGATATTAAGTCTTTCCGCCAGGTTGGGTCGGTTTGCTGCGGACATCCTGAATACGGAATTACAGACGGTGTTGAATGTACAGCCGGTCCTCTTGGTCAGGGTGTTTCTATGGCAGTTGGTATGGCTGTTGCAGAAGAAATGCTTGCGGCAAGATTCAATACAAAAAATCACAAAATTGTAGATCACTACACATACTCACTTGTTGGCGAAGGATGTCTTGAAGAAGGTATTTCTTCCGAAGCAAGTTCATTTGCCGGAACTCATAAACTCGGAAAACTTATTGTTTTCTACGACATGAATAAAATTTCAATCGATGGTTCAACAGATATCACATTTGATGAAGACGTTGCAAAACGTTATGAAGCATACGGTTGGCAGGTTTTGCATGGAGATATGTATAAGCCTGCAGAAATTGTAAAACTTGTAGAAAAGGCAAAGAAGTGCACTGATAAACCTAGCCTTATCATTTTGAAGTCTATTATCGGTTACTCTGCGCCAAAACAGGGGTCTGCTGATACACACGGTGCGCCACTTGGTGCAGATGGTGTTAAGTACGCAAAGAAAGTTCTTGGTCTTCCAGAAGAAAAGGATTTTTACGTTCTTCCGGAAGCTTATGAATATTTCGAAGCAAAGAAAGCTGATTTTGCTGCTCGTGAAGAAGCATGGAAAAAAGAATTTGAAGTTTGGGCTGATGAAAATCCAGAATTGAAGAAGCTCTGGGATGATTATCATTCAGATAAGGAAACCTGCGAATGTGCAGAACCATTGTTCACTCCTGCTGATAAGATGGCTACTCGCGATGCAAGCGGAAAGGCTTTGAACTTTATTGCTCAGAAATACGGAAATCTTGTTGGCGGTTCAGCTGACTTGGCTGGTCCAAATAAAACTGTTCTTAAGGATTGCGACGGTATTTTTACTGCTGCAAATCGAAAAGGAAGAACAATTGAATACGGTATCCGTGAATTTGCAATGAGCGCAATTGTTTCTGGAATCAATCTCCATGGTGGACTCCGCGGCTTCTGTGCAACATTCCTTGTATTTGCTGATTACCTTCGTCCTCAACTTCGTGTTGCGGCCCTTATGAATTTGCCAAATATTTATGTTCTTACACACGATTCAATTTATGTTGGCGAAGATGGACCTACTCACCAGCCTGTAGAAACTCTTGCATCTTTGAGAGCTATTCCAAATGTACAGGTTTTGCGTCCAGCTGATGCTCAGGAAACTCTTGAAGCATGGAAAATTGCTTACGAATCAAAAGATCATCCTGTATGTCTTGCACTTACTCGTCAGGCTCTTCAGGGATTTGAAAAAGCAGATACCTTCTGGAAAGAAAGCATCCGCAAAAATGGTGCATACATTGCGCTTGATACAGAAGGAATGCCGGATATCACTGTTTTGGCAACTGGTTCTGAAGTTTCAACTGCAATCGAAGCAGCTTCTCTTGTAAGTGGCAAGAAGATTCGAGTTGTTTCTGTATTTGATTACAACAAATTTGATGAACTTGAAAAAGCTGAACAGGCAAAACTTATCGGCGGTGCAAAACGAGTTGTTTGTGCTGAAGCCGGAGTTTCTGCAAACTGGAAGCATTATGCAAGTTCAAAAGAAGATTTGTTCTGCATTAATCGCTTTGGTGTTTCTGGTCCTGCTGCTAAAGTTGCAGAATACCTTCACTTTACAGCAAAAGATTTAGCAGAATTGTTGAATAAATAAACAAAATTCAGTTAAACAAAAAGCTCGGTGGTTTTGAAATCTTCAACCGCCGAGCTTTTTTTATTTATGAATATAATTTTTTTTTGCGTTAGCGTGTGGAACAGTGCCGAAGGCAGGATTTCAAGGGGTGTTGCCCCTTGAAAGACCGAGCGTTAGCGGGCTGTGGAAGAAGCGACGGCTGTGCCGGAACGCCCGTAATAAATTTTTGTGCCTATTGCAAGACCGACTGCTCCTACAATCATGAGGAAGCAGAGTATCTGTCCGGTTGAAAAGTTTAAAAGACTTGTATTCTGGTAAATCGGGGCGCTGGCATCTTTTGCAAGGCGGTATCCGATGTCGGCGTCAGGTTCGCGGAAGTATTCAATTATAAAGCGAACGAGTCCGTAGCCACCCATGTAGATTGAGCCCAGCATGCCGTCCCATTTTTTGTGTTTGTGTACAAGCCAGATAACTGCAAAAAGAACGATTCCTTCCAAGAATGCTTCGTATAACTGACTTGGATGTCGTGGAAGGTTTGCAACAGGAGAAGTTAATTCCATTCCGATAGTGGCGGCGAAATTCTGAACCCATTCAAGACGGCTTGAAAATCGTTCGGCGCCAGGAAATACCATTCCCCAAGGGGCGGTTGTAATTCTTCCGTAAAGTTCTCCGTTCATGAAATTTCCGATTCGGCCGAAGGTGTATCCCAAAGGAATTGCGCATACCATTGCGTCGACCCACTGAAATACACGTTTCTTTTTCCAGATGCACCAGAAAATCATTCCCAAAAGACCGCCGATAAAACCGCCGTGGTAACTCATGCCTGCTAAGCCTGTAAATTGTCCGCGGGCGTTGAACGGCCAGAAAACGAGCCATGGTTTTGCTCTGTAGATTCCGCTGGTATCGTAAACGATTGTGGAAAAAACACGGGCGCCGATTAATAGAAATATGATTCCGGTTGAAATAAAGCTGAAAAGGTCATCTTCTGTGCATTTGAATCCATTTGAATCCAGCATTCCTTCTTTCATTGTCTGTTTAAGTACAAGATATGCTGTTCCGAATGCAAAAATGTACATGAGCCCGTACCAGCGCAACAGTCCAAGAACAGGAACTCCCGGGAAGATTTCTGGATGAATCCATGCCGGATAATTTAAATATAAGAACATTTTTTTAACTCCATTTTAAGCCTTTACAGTTTGAATCCCTGTCCTGCGGCTTTGATAATTTTTGATTTTAAGAGATTGTTTTCTTTCCTGAGCTGACCGATTTCGTAGGCCTGTGTTTTAATCATATCGATTAATTCACCGGTAGAAAGCTGTCCGCTTCCGATAAGGTCATTCAGTCCGGAAATCTTAAGGTTGTAATCATCGTTTGCATCTTCTTCTGCCTGCAGGAATGAAGCTGCAGAATCGATTGCCTGTGTAAATTCTGCATCGAATTGGCGAGGTTCTGCAATAAGTATTTTTTCTGCAATTCGATAAATTGCCTGTGAAAGCAGACAGTTTGGTTTGTAGATAATTACAGGAAGTCTTGAAGAAAGCGCTTTGTCCTGAAGCTGGTCTCGATACATAAGTCCAAGATATTCCAAATCCATTCCAAGATACTGGCGGCAGGAATTACGGATTCTCTGTGCGCGGTCTGCATCTTTTGGATCGTCAATCATGTTCATTACAAGGCGAGGCTTAAACTGATTCATTCGAGATTTGAAAAGCCCTGCATTCACCGGGTCAACGGCAAAAAGATTTTCTACAAGTTTTGGAATGTAGATACTTTTCATCGCTTCGGAATTCTGTTTGAGTTGTTCAAGGTATGCGTGACCGGGTGTTCCGCGCTTAAAAGTAGTGTTTAGAAGACGGAAAACTGAGTTTTTAAGGAAAAGATAACCGTCCAGAGTTGCTGTTACAGTCGGTGCAGTTACAAGAATTCCCTGAGGGGACTGCAAAAACATATCCAGAATAATCTGGTGTGTTCCGGCTCCCAGGTCGAGAATAAGAAAATCTGCGTCGATTGAGTGAAAGTTTCGAAGAAGTTTTGTTTTCTGGGCTGCTTTTAATGTTGTGAGCCCTGGAATCTGACTGTCTCCCGCGATGAAACTTACGTTGTCATATTCTGTTGCTTCGATAATGCTTTGAAAAGAAGATTTATCAGTAAGGTATGTACCTATGCTGTTATTCTTTACATTGTGTCCAAGTGCGAGATGAAGGTTTGATGCTCCAAGGTCAAGGTCGGCAAGCACGACTTTTTTTCCGGCTTGTCCCAAAGCAATTGCAAGGTTTGCTGAAAGCAGGCTTTTTCCGACACCGCCTTTTCCGCTGGCTATAGGTAAAATTTGCATATTTCTATTATAACATAGCGAAAAATTACTGTAAATGTTTGAAAAATGTGTTGGATAGTCTTAAAATAGATATATGAAAAAAATTATTCATAAAGTTAATACCGTTATTTCATTTCTGCTGATTTCGATTTTCAGCTCACAGTGTTTTGCTCAGTCTTCTGTTAATCAGGACCGTAATTCTAATTTTCAGTATTTAAAAAAATTGAATTCTGTTTTTGATTTTGTTCAGCAAAATTACGTTGACGAAGTAGATCCAAAAATTCTTTACGAAGGTGCAATAAAAGGTCTCCTTTCTGCTTTTGACGATCCGTACACTTCTTATCTTGATGAATCAATTCAGCGGGATCTTTCTGATACAACTGAAGGTCATTTTGGCGGTGTTGGACTTATGATTTCTAAAGCGCTTGAGTCTAAGCCGGAAAAGCCTGCCTATGTTGAAGTTTCTTCTGCGATAGAAGATACTCCTGGTGCGAAGGCCGGAATTATGTCCGGGGATTATATCGTCGAAATTGACGGCGAAGATACGGCTCCAATGTCTATGCAGGATGTTCTTTCGCATCTTAGAGGAAAGGTTGGAACGCCGGTTACTGTAACTGTTCTTCGCGGAAAAACCTTGAAATTTACAGTTGAACTTGTTCGGGATTTAATCGAAGTTCCAACCTGCAAATATGCAATGATTGGAAAAACCGGATATGTCCGCCTGATTCAGTTTACACCGGATACAGCGCTCCGTCTGCAGGATGCAATTGATTATTTTAAGCAGAATAATTTCCAGAATATGATTCTTGACCTTAGAGATAACGGCGGCGGGCTTATTACAAGTGCAATCAATGTTGCAGATAAATTTATCGATGAAGGTTTGATTGTTTCAACAAAGGGAAGGCTTCCATATCAGAATTCTTCGTATTCTGCAAGCAAGGAAAAAACTGTTGTAAGAAATATTCCTATCGTTGTGCTTATTAATAGAGGTTCTGCCAGTGCCAGTGAAATTGTTTCCGGCGCTTTGAAGGATACTCACCTTGCATATCTTGTAGGTGTTCGCTCTTACGGAAAAGGTTCGGTTCAGCAGGTAATTCCACTTGGAAATGGCGAGGAAATAAAACTTACAATCGCCCGCTATTATTCTCCGAGTGATACAAATATCGATAAAATTGGAATTCCGCCGGATATGGAAGTTCCGTTTGAAACACTTTCTGAAGAAGCAGAAAAAGATTATGTAAAATTGATAGAATCAAATCAGGTTGCAGATTATGTAGATGCTCATGAAAATATGACGGAAGCCGATATTGCAGCTTACGCAAAAGAACTTGCAAAGGAATATAAACTCGAAGAACGACTTTTGCGCCGACTCATTCGAATGCGTGTAAACCGTTATAAAACTAATGTTGTGTATGACCTGGATTTTGATATTCAGCTTAACGCAGCCCTAGATTTGCTTAAAAATACAAAGGATTTTTCAAATCTTGTAAATTCGGCAAAAACTTTGAAGGAACTTCAGGAAGAAGCAAAGCTCGCTGAAGAAAAAGCAGAAAAAGTTTCGGAATCAAAACAGTAATGCGCCAGTTTATAAGTTCTGAAAATCCTGACAAAAACGGGCTTCTTTTTATTACAGGTAAAGATTTTCGCTATCTTAAGCAGGTTCTCCGACTAAAAGTGGGAGATATGCTTTCTGTGCGCCTTTCTGATGGAAGTCTGCAAAATACTACTGTCTGCAAAATCGAAGAAAATTCCCGGGTAATAACCCTGCAGATTTGTGCCGATACAGATAAAAGTACGATAACTCGTGGGGTTCAGGCAGAAAATATTCAGTCGGAAAATTCTAAAATTGACGTTGAATACTGGCTTTTTCAGTACATTGCAAAGCCCGTTAAAATGGAGCAGATTATTCGTCAGGCAGTTGAATGCGGCGTAAAATACATTGTTCCGGTTGCGGGCGTTTATTCTCAAAAGCAGAATGTGCTTGCAATGCAGGGTTCTAAAAAAGACCGTATTGAGCGTATAATTCGGGAAGCCCGCCAGCAAAGTGGTTCGCCTGTAGAAACGGAAGTTTTGGAACCTCTTCCTACAGAGGAGGCTGTTAAGCTTTGGAAAAATTCTTTTGCGTCCGAAGCAGAACAAGAGGAAATTTCCGCTGCCTTTGCTCTCTGGGAACGCAATGAAAATAGCCGCAGAATAGCAGAGTTGCTTTCTTCTGAAAAGAAACGAATCGCTCTAGCTGTAGGCTCGGAGGGCGGTATAAGTCCAGAAGAAATTGCCGTGCTTACGCAGGGCGGATTCAGTACTGTTCATTTTGCGGGAAATATTTTGCGCTGTGAAACCGCGGCTTTATACGGGCTTGCGGCTGTGCAGTGTATGTACCAGGAATTAATTTCCGGTGAAAAATAGATTTATAAAAAGGATGATAATATGAGACGTATTAAACTGATTGGAGTTCCTGTGGATATTTTAAATCCGGAAGAGCTTGAAATGACTTTACTGGAACTTCTTGCAAAACCAGGAACAAAGCATATTGTTTTCCTTTCTGTATGGGATTTATTAAAGGCCCGCCATAAGGGTGAATTTCAAGATTTTGTAAATTCTGCCGATGTGGTTATTCCTGTTTCAAAAAGTATTCTTGGTGGTGCAAAATTTTTGAAGAAAGATATTCCGGTTCGTTATAATCCTTTTAATTTTACGATAAATATTCTTTCTAGCCTTGATAGCCATTTCAAGTCGCTTTATCTTTTGGGGGCAAGAAATCAGACTCTTCATGTTGCAGAAAAAAACCTTCGCGATACTTTTCCGCACCTGCAGATAGTTGGCCGCCACCCGGGTTATTATCAGAAAGCCAAGGAAGATGATATTATCGTAAATATTTATAAAAGTTCGCCTTCTCTGGTTTTGGTCTGCGATGGAATAAAGGATAGGGCTTTGTGGTCCTTCAAGCGCCGAAATAGATTTTCTTCAAGTATTTTCTGTTATTATCGTGATTCTCTGGGAATTTTTTCTAAGCGAATTAAGCGCGTAGATGAAGAAGTATTTAATAAAGGTCATGAAATCTGGCACGAAATCGGGAAAAATCCATTAAAATTATTTTTACTTTTACCTTTCCTGCATTATATAATGATTCTGGTTGTTTATAAGTTATTCAAGAAAATTTAAATTTACCATACTCCTTTTTTTAATGCACCTTATCATCGGGAGGAAGATAGATGTATTTAAAAAATGTGAGTGGTTCACCTGTATTTGTTAATACAGAACTGTTGAAGATTGCCGGAGTTTCGCCGGCTATCAACAATGTGAAATCCTGTTTGCGCAAAATTTCTGGGACTGACCTGGATGTCCTTCTGCTTGGCGAAAGTGGAACTGGAAAGACATTTATGGCGAGAATTGTGCATGAGCTTTCGGAGAGGCGTGGTAAACCCTTTGTTTCTCTGAATATGGCATCGATTCCAGAGGCATTGGCGGAATCTGAACTTTTTGGAACTGTTAGTGGGGCTTATACTGGTGCCGTTAACAAGCCAGGTTTTGTGAGTATTGCGAATGGTGGTACTTTGTTTTTTGATGAAATTGCGGAACTACCATTATCAGTACAGGCAAAGCTTTTACATTTTGTCGAAACAGGAACTTTTTGCAAGGTTGGATCTACAGCAGAGAACCACGTGGATGTCCGGATTATCTGTGCTACAAACGCAGATTTGCAGGAACTGGTAAATCAGAGGAAGTTTAATGAAGCCCTGTATTATCGAATTTACAAGGCTGTTGTAAGACTTCCACCTCTAAGAAACAGACGGGAAGATATTCTTGCGCTTTCCGATTATTTCTTGAGGAGTCGGGGTTTGAGTTTTCAGTGTTTTTCACCGGAAGCTTTGGATAGTTTACAAAATCATGACTGGCCGGGAAATGTACGACAGTTAAAAAATTGTCTGCATGTAACCTGTGAATTAAACAGGGATAAAATAATCGGGCCTGAGGATTTAGTTTTCTAACATTGAACAATAGG
Source organism: uncultured Treponema sp. (assembly GCA_946185185.1). Lineage (GTDB taxonomy): Bacteria > Spirochaetota > Spirochaetia > Treponematales > Treponemataceae > Treponema_D. The sequence continues at coordinate 10,704 of CAMHIV010000015.1, forward strand.
ACGAAATTCAGCTTAGTTCTGGGTTTCGTCCGTTTTTTTATTGGCAAGTCCGGCTGCTTTCGAAAAAATCTTTTCAAGATACTGAGCTTCACCTTCTGAAAGTGCTGCCCGGGAAAGAATTGCCCTCCAGAACGCTTCCATGTCGTTTCGGCCTGTTACTTTGAAGAATCCAATTTTTTGCAGATTGTCTGCGATGATTTTTACGCTCTTATCCAATCTTTCTAGAGAAAGAGGTGTGTATCCTGTAAGATGGTCATTCTTTTTTCTAAAAAGGTGATAGCTTATAATCTGAACGGCATGTGAAAGATTTAATGAGCCAAAATCGTTGCTGGATGGAATTGTAACTCCCATTGTGCATTCTTTAAGCTGATCATCGGTTAAACCAGTGCGTTCGTTTCCAAATACGACTGCGATTTTTGTACCGTCGGTTTCACTAGCTTCAGAACCGGTCAATTTGTCTGCTGTTTCGGCAAATTCTTCCGGCAGGTAGAGTTTACCTTTGCGGTTTTGTCCCCGGCGTCTTGTAGTTCCGGCGGCGATGGCGCAGTCTTTTGTGGCTTCTGTTATAGAATCAAAAAACTGGGCTGTATCGTAAATATAAGATCCGTCTCGAGCGAGTATGTGTATTTTTTCAACATCGTAGTTTTCCTTTTTTCCTACGATTCTCATGTGTTTGATGTCGTTGTTTGCCATTGCACGGCAGGCTGCGCCTATGTTCCTGCATTCATCAGGATGATCTAAAATAATGTAAACCTTGCTTAAATCCATAAAGTAAGTATACCAAAAAAATACAGAAAAGTGTTGATTTTTATTTTGACCTATTATACTTTTTATAGTAAACTATTATAGAGTGACGGAGTATAAAACTATGACTAATAATAATAACATTGTTCCGGCTTTTGATGATGAAAGAGATGATAGTTTAAAGATTTCTCTAGAAAAGATAGATTCCATTCAGAATGGTTTAAAGATTTATTTGAATGGCTATATAGATACCTATAACTCTAACTTTTTTCAGAAGAAGATTACAAAGGTTGTTGAAGCAGGTTTCATCAATCTTGTTTTCAACTGCTCTGCATTGAATTATGTTTCTTCTACAGGTATTGGATCTTTCACTTCGTTCTTAAAAATGCTTAAGCCAAAAGGCGGAGATATTGTTCTCCTGCTTGAAATTCAGCCGAAAGTTTATGAAGTATTCCAGTTGTTGGGATTCTCACAGTTCTTTAATATTAAAGATACAATGGATGATGCAGTAGCATTCTTCAAGCAGGGAACTCCTGTTGCAGAAAGCATCTTCCCTAAAGTGTTCGCATGTCCTATGTGTAACAAACACTTGAGAGCAACTCGTTCTGGACGCTTCAGGTGTTCTGAATGTAAATCAATCCTTGCGATAAATGATCAGGGTGTTGTTTCACTCGGATAAGAATCCAAAACTGCAAACCGGCTCAAGAAGCCGGTTTTTTTTATAGCCAAAGGATTTTATAACAGGGTGAAAGTCAAGTTAAATTTAAATTAGATAAAAATTGGCGCGAAGGAGCGGGGCATTGTGGAAAAACACACGGGTACTTGACACAAAGAAATACACCGGTTTTTTACATCTAAAACACAAGTTATGCACAGCGAATAAATACTTTTGCACAAGTTATCCACAGCTTGTGCTGAAAAATGGTGAAAACTAATAGAAAAAAATTATAGTTAAAATTTGTTTTGTATAGTAGAAGAATTGTAAATCTATATAATACAATAAAATAAATACTCGTATAAAGATGTGAAAATATTTAAAAATATTTTTTTTATTTTGTTGAAAAATCTTAGAGTTATCCACAATTTGTGAACATTTTCAAAATCATAAATCTTTATTAAAATCTCTCGTATGTCTGATAATAAATTTAACTTTTGCCCTGAATGTGGTGGAAAATCTATCGAGTATCGGGATGGAAAAAAGTGGTTCTGTCCTGATTGTGGTTTTGATTTGTACAATAACGTTGCCAGTGCTGTTGGTGCGATAATTTACGATTCTTCAAATACAGTTTTGTTTGAAGTTCGTGCAAAAAATCCAAGGAAAGGCTTTTTAGCTTTGCCAGGAGGTTTTACCGATCGGGATGAAAGTGCGGAAGATGCTGTAGTTCGTGAATGTTCGGAAGAAACGGGATTTGCAATTTCCGATGCAAAATATCTCTGCAGTTTTCCAAATGATTACGAATACAAAAATATTGCTTATAAAACCTGTGATATGTTTTTTGCGGTAAAACTGCCGGATGCGTGCGGCTCTGTTGAAAATCTTTTGAAGCAGCTAAAAAATGAACAGTCGGAAGTTGTCGCGTTTGAAGCCCGCAAAATAGAAAGTAATGTGGATATTGAAAAGCTTCCACTGGCCTTTGAGTCAGCAAAAAGAGCTTTGACGGTGTGGCTAGGATCTTTGGTATAATTTTTTTTGCAAATGTTTTTCTATTACACTGGACAAAGTTTTTTATTTACGGTATATTGCTTTTCACACGGTGTGGTACCCAAGCGGTAAGGGATCGGTCTGCAAAACCGTCATTGGTAGGTTCGACTCCTATCCACACCTTAAGGATTGCTGGAAACGGCAATCCTTTTTTTATCAGGCTGGTCTTGGCGAAGCCGCAGTCTGTTTACATATATGGCTGTAAGGAATACTCCTGCAGCCTTTTTTTATTGTCTTTTTTAATCGTAATTCCCAATTATTCTTAAAACCTGGCTTCCGATTTTTTCGGCTTTTGCCTGACCTATTCCAAATACATTGAGAAGTTCTTTTTCGTTCATAGGGTGCTTTTCTACAAGTTCTTCAAGAGTTTTATCTCCAAAAATTACATATGGCGGAACATTCTGATCATCAGCTGTTTTTTTGCGCCATTCTTTAAGTTCGTTGTAAAGTGCAAGGGCTGAACCGGATAAGGTTTTTGCAAAAGCGCCTTTTTTGTGCAGTTCAAAAAGAGACTTTTTAGGTGCAGGTGCATTAAGAATTTTCTGTGCATTGTATTCAAATGGAAGGAGAATTTTTTCTCGGTTTACCAGCGCATTCTTTCCGCTTTCGGTAAGGTATAGGATGTTATAATCGCCGGCTCTGATTATGTATCCGTTTTCTATGAGCTGCTCTGCGAGTTCGAACCATTGTTCTTTCTTTAGTTCTTTTCCAATTCCCCAGGTCGAAAGCTTATTATGGCCGTTTTCTATTATTCTGTTTTGTTTTGAACCTAAAAGCACGTCGATAATGTAGTTTACTCCGTATTTCTGTTGTAAGCGTACCATGCAGCTCATAAATTTTTGCGCAGGAATCGTTAAATCATTAAGCGGAAGCGGTTCAGAAGAACAGATGTCACAGCAGTTTTCATCACAATTTTCTGAAGGTGAAAGAACTTCTCCAAAATAGCCGAGAAGCTGCTTTCTTCTGCAGGTTCTGGATTTTGCATAATTTATCATTCCCTGCAAAAGATTTTCGGATTTTTCCGGGTCGGCGGCATCAGCAAAGAAGAAACGAATCTTGTGGATATCGCCAAGGCTGTAAAGTAAAAGAGCATGACTGTCTATTCCGTCTCGGCCGGCTCGTCCGATTTCCTGGTAATATTCTTCTAGTGATTTTGGCATGTCGTAATGAATTACAAATCGAACATTAGGTTTATTGATTCCCATGCCGAATGCAACCGTTGCTACCATAATTCGAACTTTATCTTTTATGAATAAATCCTGATTTTTGCTCCTCTCTGAATCGGAAAGGCCCGCGTGATAATTCAATACCGAATAATGAAGTTCTTGCAGTGCTGCTGTAAGCTGGTCAACCTGCTTCCGTGAAAAGCAGTATATTATTCCGCTTTCATCCTTGTGTTTTTCTATGCATTCGATAACTTGATTTAATGCGTTTTTTTTAGGTTTTACTTCCAGGTAAATGTTTTTCCGGTTAAAGCTGGCGATGAAGGTTTGCGGCGATTTTAAGCGCAGATTTTTGATTATATCTTCGCGAACATGCGGAGTTGCAGTTGCAGTCAGCGCCAGACATACTGCGTTTGGAAACTGTCGTCTAACATTTGCTATTTCCATGTAATCCGGGCGGAAATCGTGTCCCCATTCAGAAACGCAGTGAGCTTCGTCAATTGTTATGCAGTTTATTGGTACCGAGCATTCGCTTAAGATGCTTTGCATTCTTCCTGTTGCAAGTCCTTCCGGAGAAACGTAGACGATTTTTATTTCGCCGTTTTTAAGTTTTTTTACTGTATCAAGGTATTCTGTCCATTCCAGGGAACTGTTCAAGTAAACGGCTTCTATTCCATTTTCATTGAGGGATGTAACCTGGTCCTGCATAAGGGAAATCAAAGGGGAGACTACGATTGTGATTCCCGGGAACATTAATGCCGGTATCTGATAGCAGATTGATTTTCCTCCCCCGGTCGGCATGATTGCAAGTGTGTCGTGACCGCTCATAACGCTTTTTATTATGTCTAATTGCAATGGGCGGAAGGATTTGTATCCGAATGAGTTTTTTAAAATCTGTTCTGCTGTTGAAGTTATTTTATCCATATTTTTTTATAAAAATCATTATAACGCACAAAAAATGCTTGAAAAAGTGTCTGTAATTTGGTATTGTGAACTCACCTCGCCGGAGTGGTGGAATGGTAGACACGAAAGACTCAAAATCTTTTGTCAGCGATGGCGTAAGAGTTCAAGTCTCTTCTCCGGTAAATAAAACCTGTTCGCAAAGAATGGGTTTTTTCCTTTAATCATAATTCATTTGCTGTGCGACTTGAACTCGTCGCGCAATGAATTGCGCTCCGTGCCGAGTTGTCGGATAATCCTAAAACAACCCTGACGGCTTGTTTTTTAACGGATTTCCGATTATAGGCAAGATCAAGTCTCTTCTCCGGTAAATAAAACCTGTTCGCAAAGAACGGGTTTTTTGTTTTAAACGTAATCTATTTGCTGTTAGACTTGAACTACCCTGCAAAGAAATCATTCAGGGGACATCGGAAATCTAGGGCTTCTTTTATGTGGGCGACCTGGATTTCGGCGGAGCCTGACATATCGGCTATTGTGCGGGCTGTTTTCAGACAGCTGGAAATTGCTCTTGGTGAATAATTCCAGTGGCGGACTTCGTCGTCTAAAACAGAACGGGTTTCTTCAGAAAGTTTACATATCTCTGCAATTTCACCAGGGGTTAGGGCTGCATTTTTTTTGCCTTGTCTTTTTCTTTGGGTTAAAACAGCGCGCGCTATTTCTTCCCGAAGTTCCAGTGTAGTTTTGTTTTTTTTGTCTGTGTTGTTTTCATTTTGAATATTTACCCGCAAATCAATTCTATCCAGTAATGGAGCAGAAAACTTTTTCCAGTAAAGTTCAATTGAACGGGCTGAACAAAGGCATAGTTTTGTTTCTGAACCGAAATTTCCGCAGGGACACGGATTTGATGCTATCAACAATTGAAATTTAGCAGGAAAAACTGTTGAGCGTCCTGCCCTGGAAATTGTTATTTGTCCAGATTCCAGTGGAACCCGCAGCATCTGCAAAACAGAACTTCTGAATTCTGCGGCTTCGTCTAAAAATAATACACCATTATGAGCCAGAGATATTTCTCCGGGGCGGCAATTTGGTCCGCCTCCGCAAATTCCTTCGATGCTGGCAGTTTGATGCGGCATGCGGAATGGAGGAATTCTTATGAGTGACTGTTTTGCAGAAAGAAGTCCAGCAATCGACATGATTCGGGTTACAGATTGCGCTTCTTCCCTTGTAAGTGCCGGTAGAATTCCTGGAAATTTCTGCATGCTCATTGTTTTTCCGCAGCCAGGAGCGCCCACGGCAATAAGGTTGTGTCCTCCAGCAGCTGCTATCTGTAAAGCTCGTACAAGTTTCTGCTGACCTTTTATATCACCAAATTCCAGCTGGGCCGTGTTTTTTGCAAAAAGGACACCGTAACTTTCTTCGCATTCCGGATGATTTTCTTCATCGTCGGCTCCGGTATGTTTTTTCTGTGTTGTGAATAATTCAGGGTTAGAAAGAGCGGCAAAAGCTTCCTGTAAATTGGTTGCGCCAAATACAGCCATTCCGGTAACTTCTCTTGCTTCTTCTGCATTAGAAAGTGGAACAATGCATTTCATTATTCCTGCGCTGGCTGCTGTGCTTGTTGCGGCGTGAACTCCACGAACAGGCCGAATATTTCCGGATAGTTCAAGTTCTCCCATTATCAAAATTGGACTGTCATCTTTTGTGTTTTCTGAATTTTCGTTTTTAATCTGGTTCTGAGCGTGTAAAACTCCCAGGGCTATTGGTAAATCAAAGCCTGCGCCTTCTTTCTTTAAATCGGCCGGCGAAAGACTTATTAAAACTCTTTCTGGTGGAAAATCAAAACCGGAATTACGTATGGCGGCTTGCATTCGTTCTCGGGCTTCTTTTACAGCACCGTCTGCAAGACCGACTAAATCAATGGCAGGAATTCCCCGGCGCAAATCAACTTCTACGGTTACAAGCGACCCCTCGTAACCAAATGGCGAAAATGAATATATCTGCATAAAATCCTCTGTCTTTTTATTACAGATTTCATGCAGAATTCTGAATTCTCCCTATTATTATTTTGTTTTTTATTTTACCCGGTATTTTTCTATTGCGGGAGCCAGCTGTTCAAACCAGTACTTGTCTTCGATTTTTTTTCCGCCACAAGTGTGTCCCGGCTTTCGGTCTGCCCTTATAAGTTCACCATGAAAATCGCTTCCGGCTGTAATTGCAAATCCAAGTTTTTCTGCAAGCTCTTTAAGTCTAAGACATTCGGAAACTCTTGCGCCGGGATGAAAGCATTCCATTCCTACGATTCCGCGCTGTTGAAAATCAATTAAAACAGGTTCAATTTTTGACCAGGAAAGATAAAGTGACATAGGATGAGCTAAAACAGGAATTCCGCCTGAATCGTATATAGCCTGAATTGCTTCATCCAGATTTGCGCCGACTCTTTCTACATACCACGGGCGTCCTCTTGCAAGATATTTATCGAATGCCTGCTGTCTGTGTTTTACGATTTTATGTTCTTCCAGCCATTGTGCAAAATGTGGTCGTCCTAGTACCTGCCCCGGAAATTCTGTCTGAATTTCATCAAGAGTCACTTCTATGCCTTCTTTATTCATCTGTTCTACGACAAAAATATTACGCTCTTTACGACTGTCGATTAATTCCTGAATCAGTTCGTTAAGGCTTTTTGAAGGTTCTATAAGTCCAAGTCCTAAAAGATGAAATTCGCATCCCGGCCGCTGAATATTAATTTCAATTCCCGGTACGAAAATGATTCCTCGTTTTTCAGCTTCTTTTGAACCTTCTTCAAGGCCGTCTACAGTATCATGATCAGTAATTGCAAGTACAGAAAGACCTTTATCCGCAACTTTGTTTACAAGTTCACTGGGAGTGTACTGTCCGTCTGAGGCTGTAGTGTGAGTATGCAAATCAATCATGTGATTAACATAGCACAAAATATTCATTTATGATATAATTAAATACAAAATAGATTTTTCGCGGAGAATGAAATGCCAAAATTAGTTTCATATAAGAAAGGTTCTATCCCGTATTTTGAAGGAGACCGGGATGATCGAATCTTTATTTTGCAGAGTGGATGCATTCACCTTTCTACAACTGATGTTGAAACAAAAGAGTCTGTGGTAAATCAGGTTCGTGCCGGTGAATTTTTTGGCGTAAAGTCCGCATTAGGTAGGTTTCCCCGCGAAGAAACTGCTACTGCAATTTCTGATAGTGTTGTAGTGTGTCTTACAATTCAGGAATTTGAAGCGAATTTCAGTTCTAATAAACAGATTATTCTAAAAATGCTTCGGGTTTTCTCGAGCCAGCTCAGACAGATTCATAAAAAAATCGAAAGCATTCTGCAGAGTGTTCCGGAAAAGCCGGTTACCGGAATGTATTCCGTTGCAAAATGTTTTTATGAAGAAGAACGATTTGTTTCCTGCTACGATGTCTGCTATAAATTTTTGCAGCGTTTCCCGACAGCAGTTTATGTAGATGAAGTAAAGCAGATGTTTAAAGAATCTGCTGCTCACAATCAGCGCGAACCATCTGTTTATGATGAATACGGAATTGATTCTGACGGCGGATTGCGCCAGTTTGAGCTTCCTGCTTTTGAACGATTTGCAAAAAAATATGCTCCAGGACAGGTAATTATTTCAGAATTCGAACCGGGCGACACCTTCTATTTGATTCAAAAAGGTGAAGTTCAGCTTTTGAAGTGCGTTAATGGTTCTGCAAAGAATCTTGATATTTTGCGTGCCGGCGAATTCTTTGGCGAAATGGCAATCCTTGATAATTCTCCTCGTTCTGCAACTTGTATGGCTAAAACTTCAGTAAAGTGTCTTGAATTCAGTAAAGTGAACTTTGAAACTCTTGTAACTGGAAATGCCCAGCTTGCAATGAACCTGCTTAAGCTTTTCTGTAAGCGAATTTATGACCAGCACAGAAGATTTAAGGTTCTTGTAATTTCTGATACACAGGCTCGACTTGCAGATGTTTTCCTTTTACTTCACGAAATGTCGCCTAATTACAATGCTTCTGATACAACTGTTAGGCTTGATGTAACAATTTCTGATATTGCGCATTGGGCTGGTCTTAGTTTTGAAGTAACAAAGGATGAAATCAGCAAATTGTACGAAAAGCGTCGTATTGAACTTTTCGACAATTACATTATAATAAACAACATCTCTGACATGAAACGTACAGTGGATTTGTATAACACTCAGGCAGATAAAAACCTTCAGATTAAGATGCGTTATAAGACTCAGGGGTCGGCAGAAAAATAGAAATTCCGCCATTTTAGCTCAGTTGGTAGAGCACTTGCTTCGTAATCAAGAGGTCAACAGTTCGATTCTGTTAAATGGCTTGGCATCTGTAAAAAGCAGATGCTTTTTTTTTGTGTTCCTGGAATTTCAATGTTATACTTTTACATATGGATTTAATGACCAAGCTCAGTTACAAAGATCTCGAAAAGCGCCTTGAAATTCAGGAAACTCTGGTTGAGTGTATTCAGACTTTATATTCTGAAGAAACTGATTACGGTGTTTCAATTTCAAACGTACTTTCTCTTATTGCAGATTTTTACTCTGCTGATTATGTTTCAATTTTTGAATTCAATAACAAGTCGCGGGAAGCCCGATGTACCTACGAATGGTATTCTCCGGAAATAGAAAAGCCCGAAACAGGGAATGAAACACTTTATCTTGATGAGCTTGATTACCTTTTAAAAGATCTTGAAGATATCGGCGAGTTATTTATTGAAGAAAGTAAAATTTCGAACAGTGAAAATTATCTATTAGAATTATTCGAAAAATGGAATTTGAAAAATGTTCTGGCTGTTCCGCTCTTTTTGTCAG
>CAMHIV010000016.1 GCA_946185185.1 uncultured Treponema sp.
TCTAAAGTCCAATTGCTTATTCCTAGAAAAGCTATTTTATCTTGAACTTTTTTTTCTGAATTTTCATCTAATTTCGAATGCAATACTTTTAACGGATTATTGTTCTTTTTGTGCTAGCCGTAATTTTTATTGATAAAATCATTTCATTTGCAAAACGCTTTGCTAAAAACAAAATTTTTACAAAAGAAATTGATGATAAAGCTGATTTTATTCTGCTTTGCACAAGTGGATTAGGAATTGCTTTGCTGGCTGGATTTTTCTTGCCTGTAAACGTAATTTCTTCCAGCCCACTTGAATTTTCGTTCCTTGGCAAAACTAGTTCTCCTTTTACTTACATAAAGGACGCCTTCTTTGTTTTTGCCGGATTTACAGTAGTTTGGCCAATTATTATTTATAAGATGTTTGGAAAAAACGTTCGAGTTGTAGAAGCCCGTCTTTTTGCGCTTTTGTTTTTGATTGCACTTGCAAATACATTCCTTTTCAAATTCAACTATGGCGAAATTTCTGCAACCTTTATGATGAATCCTGAAGTGTTTATCAAGGGAATGTCACTGTTCAATATTGCAGGTCCGGTTGTATTTGTTTTGCTTGTTGTAGCTTTATTCTATTTTGTAGAAAAGTTTGATTTAAGCTCATATCTAAGAATTTTCTTAATTGCGATTTGTGTTGCAACCTTGGGGCTCGGCCTTCCAAAGGTAGCTTTTATTAATTCACAATATAAAACGGAACTTGCTAAGCGTAATACAAAAGAAAAAATGGAACTAAAGCCGATTTACCATTTTTCAAAAACCGGCAAAAATGTTGTTTTCATTTTCCTGGATAGAGCTGTAAGTTCTTTGTTTTCTGAAATAATAGACGGAAATACAGAGTTTAAAGAAAGTCTAAAAGGATTTACTTATTATCCGAATACATTGAGTTATGGGAATTATACATATTCTGGTTCTGTAGCAATGCTCGGTGGATATGAATATTGTCCAGAAGAATTAAATAAGCGGGAAAATGAATCTATTTCAGATAAATGGAACGAAGCTGCTCTTGTATTACCGGCAATTTTTGGGCTTGGAAATTATGATGTTACTTTGTCAGATTCATTTGGAAAAGAAGATAAAATGTCTAAAGGATTCAAACCAAGTTATGTTCCAAAAATGCAGTTTTTAAATGTAATTGGACAATTTGATAATGAATATAAAAAAGAATTTTCTATAAATGAAACAAAGAATGTTGATGTTCATATAAATGCAGGTCTAAAGCAGTTTATGGTTTTACAGATTGTTTTTCCTTTATTAAGAAAAAATGTTTATAAAATTCAAAATAAAAATGCGATTTCGATATTGTTCGATAAAGGATTTGAGACCTTTATTGATAATGCAGCTGGTCTGTACTATATGAATGAACTTACTGATTTTACTGCGGAAAAAAATCAGTTTATTTATATACGAAATGATTTAAATCATGAACCTTATCCACTGAAAGAGGATTATTTTACTCCATGTGATTCAAGTGATTTAGTCGGCAATGAAGCGCAGAATTTAAATCTTGTGAATCGTACTTATGATGATTGTGCTAAAATGACATTAAAATGTTTGTGTAAATGGATTGATTATCTAAAGAAAAATGAAGTTTATGATAACACAAGAATTGTAATTGTTGCCGATCATGGGTTTCACTTGCAAACTAGTTATTTTAAGAATTTTGAAGATCCTGTGACTCCAAATAATTTTAATCCTCTTTTATTACTGAAAGATTTTGATTCAAATTTTGAATTCAAAACAGATAATTCATTTATGACAAATGCAGATTCACTTTTTTTAGCAAAATCTGGTTTAGGTCTTACAGATAAAAATCCTTATACTGGTAATTATTTAAAGCCTTTAAAAGAACACGGAATTAATGTTTTTATGAGTCCAGTAGTTCCAACAGCAAATTATTGTTCTAGTCATGCTAAATACGAAATTGATAAAAATAAGGCATGGCATGTCACCTCCGACATCTTCAACCCAGCAAACTGGACTTTATTAAAAGATTACAAAAAAGAGGAGAGTTCTAAATGATAAATAATTTTCTTTATATCGACCCGGGTACGGGTTCAATGTTGTTTTCATTATTTATTGGTATTGCAACAGCGGGAGTTTTTGGTCTTAGAGCTCTGTTTTTAAAATTAAAATTTATTTTATCAGGTGGAAAGCTTTCAAAAGAAGAAAGTGCGAACACTATTCCTTTTGTAATTTTTAGCGATCACAAGCGTTATTGGAATATTTTTAAGCCTATCTGCGATGAATTTGAAAAGCGAAATATTCCGCTCACATATTATTCAGCAAGTCCGGATGATCCGGCTTTTTCGGAAAATTACAAAACTGTAAAAACTGAATTCATTGGGGAAGGCAACAAGGCTTTTGCAAAATTAAATATGCTTCATGCGGATATCGTACTTTCGACAACTCCTGGTCTGGATGTATACCAGTGGAAGCGAAGTAAGGCTGTAAAGTGCTATGTACACATTCCGCATTATGTCGGTGATCTTTCTGACTACAGGATGTTTGGGCTTGATTACTACGATGCAGTTTTGATTTCCGGGAAAAATCAGGAAGCATTAGTTAGAAAAATCGAATCTTTGCGTCCTGCTATTAAACAGAAAGAAATTTTCAGTGTTGGTTCTTTGGTTCTGGATAACTTAAAGGCAAAATTGGATTCTCGTGGAAAAATTGAACAGAATGAAATCAAAACTGTTTTAGTTGCTCCTAGCTGGGGAAAAAGTGGAATTTTGAGCCGTTATGGAGAAAAGATTTTAAATGCCTTGCAAAAAACTGGTTATAAAATAATTGTTCGTCCACATCCGCAGTCGGTTTCTTCTGAAAAAAATATTTTAGACCCGTTGATGGAAAAATTTTCTTCAATCGAATGGAACTTTGACAATGATAACTTTGCAGTTTTGAATAAAGTAGATGTTTTGATTTCAGATTTTAGTGGAGTTATTTTTGATTATTCACTTGTTTTTGGAAAACCTGTAATTTACGCCGATACAAAATTTGATACAGCCCCATACGATGCAGACTGGCTTGATGAAAAAATCTGGAGTTTGCGTGCAGTCGAAAAATTGGGTATCCAATTAAAGGAAGAAGATTTTTCAAAAATCAAAGATATAATTGATGAAGCAATTTCTTCTGAAAAATTAAAAGCTGCACGAAACGAAGTGATTTCAGAATGCTGGGATAAACAGGGCTCTAGTGCAGTAAACACAGTGGACTGGCTTTTGACTAAACAGAAAGAAATTACAAAATGTTAGTTATATCTCCCCAGTCAATAACAATTTTATAGCCAGTTGATTCGATTCTGCGTTTAAGGCAGGCAATGCATTGTGCACTTTCTTCACCAGTGCAGATTTTCCCGTTGTAGAGTGAGTAGTCTTTGCGGACTGAAACCGGGGAAAGGTTGGGCATAATTACATTTGCACCGCTAAGGATGCCTTTTTCCCGGCCGTCGGGGGTAACTGTACCAAGGGCGGTTGTTGCCGGAAGAAGGATGTTTGGTTTTATAAGGCGGATTATTGAAAGAAGAAAACAGGTGAGTTCTGCAGAACCTGCTGAAAATTCTGCAAAGGGCGTATCGTTATGTGGAATAAATGGTCCGATTCCGCACATTTCGGGCTGGAATACCTGTATAAAAAGAAGGTCGTTTGCAAGATTTTCGACAGTCTGAAAAGGGGAGCCAACCATAAAGCCGCAGCCGACTGTATATCCATTTGAACGCAGGTTTTTGAGACAGTTCATGCGGTTTTGAAAAGACTGGTTCTGGGGATGAAGTTTTTTGTAGTGTTCCTCGGTTGCTGTTTCATGACGTAAAAGGTAACGGTCGGCTCCGGCCTTTCGTAAAATCCTGTAACTTTCTAAAGAACGTTCACCAATTGAAAGGGTAATTGCACAGTCGGGGTGACTGGTCTTTATTTTACTTATTATTGAAATGAGTTTTTTATCTGTAAAAAATGGATCTTCCCCGCCTTGTAAAACGAAGGTTCTGAAGCCCAGCTGGTAGCCTTCTGCTGCACATTGTATGATTTCCTCTTCGGTAAGGCGGTAACGGTTTACTTTTGTATTTGAGCGTCGGATTCCGCAGTAAAGGCAGTCGTTTTTGCAATAATTTGTAAATTCAATTAACCCGCGTATAAAAATGGAGTTTCCGTAAATGGATTTTCGAAGTGCAACGGCTTTTTCCTTCAGAATTGAAGCAAGGCCCTCAGATTCGTTTCCGTGTAAAAATTCTTCCAGAAGGAAAATATATTCTTCTTTAGAAAGTTTGTGAGTTGTTTCAAGCTTGTGTATTATTTCGGAGATTCTTTCTTTCATTTATTTAGTGGTTTTAAACTTCGTTCAAGGATGCCTTTTATTTTTGCAATGAGCATTCCGTAGTTTGTAATTGGGATGTTGTTTTCTGCGGCGTGTCGTACACGACTTTGCATTTCGTTTTGATTCAGCATGCAGCCGCCGCAATGTACGATTAAAGAATATTTTGAAAGGTCTTCCGGAAATGAATTTCCGCTTGAAAAATCGAAAACCGGTTCAGTTTTGCAGTAGGATTTAATCCATGCCGGGATTTTTACGCTTCCGATGTCGCCGCATTGTCTGTGATGGGTACAGCCTTCGCTTATAAGAATTGTATCTCCGTCTTTTATGCTGTCCAGAGCAGTAATTCCTTTTAATAAAAGTTCAAGGCTTCCTTTATATCGCGCCATGAGTATTGAAAAGCTTGTGAGGGGGACACTTTCCGGAAGAATATTAGAAACTTCTTCAAAGGCCTGGGAATCTGTAATTACAAGAGCAGTCGGATTTTTAAGAGAATTTAAAGTTGTCTGAAGGGTTCCCGGCGTGCAGCAAAGAGGAATTGCGCCGTATTCTAAAAGTTCCCGTAAAACCATCTGCTGTGGAAGAATGAGCCGGTCTTTTGGGGCTGCTTCGTCAATCGGTATTACCAGAATTACCGTGCTGTTTTGAGGAATTAAATCCCGGACTAGGGGTTTGTTCACTTGGACATTTGAAATTTTTGTATAAAGTTCACCAAGCTTATCTTTTAAAAGATTGATATTCCGGCCATTTTTAGCACTGAGAAAAATAAGGTTTTCAGAAGAACAGTTTTTTAATGCTGATAACACGTGGTCCCTGAGCCCCGTCGAAGGGCCTCGTCGAAAGGTCGGAATGCTTGCATATTGTGTTTTCGTCACATTTGTTTACGGCAATTAAAAATGGAATCTGGCGTTTTTTAAATTCTGAAATCAGATTCTCTTCATATGAAAAATTGCAGGAATCTGAATCAGTTAAATCTGTAACTAAAACTGCAATTTGGGTTGAATCTAAAATCCGGACAGCTTTTTTTATTCGTTCAGTTCCAAGTTCTGACTTGTCATCAAGGCCAGGGGTGTCAATGATTGTCACTGGACCTATTGGAAGCAGTTCCATAACTTTTTTTACGGGATCTGTTGTGGTACCCTGAATAGCAGAAACAATGCTTACGTCCTGGTTTGTAAGGGCATTTATCAGAGAGGATTTTCCTGTATTCGTTCTGCCAAAAAAACTTATGGTTGTTCGTTCAAGCATGTTTTTACCGGTTGTTAGAATCTGAAATCTCTTTTGTTAGAATTTTTTATTGCTTCAATATTTTCTTCTGCAATTTTTCTGACATTCTCTTTTGGAATATTTTTCAACTCCTTTTCAATCATCTGGTAACCGATTTTTCTTGTTTTTTCACTTGCGTAATCTACAAGATACTCTGTAAGGGTCATAAGGGCATTAGGATGGCAGCAGTTTGAAATCTGTCCGCTTTTGCAAAGGCTCATAAAGCGGTCTCCGGTGCGTCCTGCCCTGTAACAGGCTGTACAGAAAGAAGGAATATGGTCTTTTTCCATAAGCCAGCGCACAACTTCATCCAGAGTTCTCTGGTCGGAAACATCAAACTGCTCTGTATCGTGAGGGCGTTCTTTTTCTGTGTATCCGCCGACACTTGTACGGCTTCCTCCGCTAATCTGACTGATTCCAAGGCGCAGGGCTTTTTCCCGGACTTTTTCACCTTCACGGGTAGAAATAATCATGCCGGTATATGGAACCGCAAGACGGATGCAGGCGATAATTTTTTCAAACATTTCGTCTGGAATTGAATTATCAAATACATTCGGATCTATGTCGTCTGCATGTTTTACACGGGGAACGCTTATTGTGTGAGGGCCGACTCCGTGAACGGCTTCAAGGTGTTCTGCATGCATTAAAAGGCCTGCAAATTCGTAGCGGTAGCTTTCAAGGCCAAAAAGTACACCTAAGCCAACGTCATCGATTCCGCCTTCCATAGCTCTGTCCATTGCTTCTGTGTGATAGGCGTAGTCGTGTTTTGGTCCTGTAGGGTGGAGTTTTTCATAGCCGGCCCGGTTATAGGTTTCCTGGAAAAGAATGTATGTTCCGATTCCGGCTTCGTGAAGTTTTTTGTAGTTTTCAACTGTGGTGGCGGCAATATTTACGTTTACGCGGCGGATTGCTCCGTTTTTATGATTAATTGAATAAATTGTTTTAATGCTTTCAAGAATGTATTCAATTGGATTATTTACAGGGTCTTCGCCTGCTTCGATGGCAAGGCGTTTGTGTCCCATGTCTTGAAGGGCGATAACTTCAGCTTTAATTTCTTCTTGGGTAAGCTTTTTTCTTGGAATATGCCTGTTTTTTGCGTGGTAAGGACAGTAAAGACAGCCGTTTATGCAGTAATTTGAAAGATAAAGCGGCGCGAATAAAACAATTCTGTTTCCGTAAAAGGCCTGTTTTATTTCTTCTGCAATTTCAAACATTTTTTGAACGCGGTTTGGCTCTTCGCAGGCAAGTAAAACGCTTGCTTCTTTATGACTAAGACCTTCGCAGTGCCAGCCGTTTCCAACCTTTTTCGGTCGTGCTTTTTCTAAAATATCGTCGATGAGTGTAAAATCGTCTTTATGTTCATCGGCGAATTTTAAGGTTTCAAGAATTTCTTCATGATTAATAAATTCATCTGCTTTTAGAGAATGTGAATTATAGTCAGGCATAGTTGCTCCCCAGTTTTACACTTGCAAATTAGTCATTACATTTTTGATTTCTTCTGTTCCGGTTTTTAGCTGGTCAGCGGCCGATGCAACTGAAGCTTGTGCTTCTTTCATCTGGCTTATGGCATTTAAAAGCTGGGTGCTTCCGGCGTTTTGTTCTTCCATTGCCTGATGAACCTGTCCTTCCTGAGATCTTACCTGTCCGGAAAGCGTAATGATGCTGTCGAATTCTTTCGATACTTCGCCGGTTTTAGACGAAATTGAGTCGATAAGATTTTTCATGTTACGAAGAATACCATCGATTGCTTTTGTTTCTTTACTGGAATTTTCAGCAAGCTTTCGGATTTCGCCTGCAACTACGGCAAAGCCTTTTCCAGCTTCTCCCGCATGAGCTGCTTCGATTGCCGCATTCATTGAAAGAAGGTCGGTCTGCTTTGCAATTTCGTCAATCATTTTGCTCATCTGAAGAAGATCTGCCGAATGGCTTTCAATTTCAGAAACAATTCGTTTTACATCTTCAAGACTGTTTTTCCCGCTTAAGGTTGCTTCTTCAAGTTCTTTTACAGCAATAAAGTTCTTTGTGATCACACTATTGATTGAGTTGATATTTCCAAGCATTTCTTCAACTGCAGCCGATGAAGATTCCACATTTTTTGACATGTCATTTGTTGTGTTGATTAATGAACCGATATTCTGAAGGGATTCATCCGTACAGGCAATACTCTTGTCGGTTACCTTCTTGACTTTAGAGTTAAGTTCTTCCTTGAATTCGAGGTTCATCTGATTCATTACATAATGGTGGCAGTGTTCCAGTTTGTTTACGCCATTATAAATTGCCTGAGCCATCTGACGACATGAGCGATAACCACAGGCCTGACAGTTCAATTCATCGCGTTTAGTATGTTTTCCCATTTTTTCGAAGATTTCTTTAATTTCTTCTTCGGTCGGGACTTTAACTTTTTGCTGAACAATTAAATTTCGGTTTTCGTATTTTCGGTTGTAAATACCAGGTTTCCAGTATTTATCGATTGTGGCTTCAAGTTTTTTGAGTGCCGCTTTCTGCTTTCTTGGATTATCCATGTTCCATTTTGCAACACGTTCTTCCATTCGTCTTTCGACAAATCCTTCAAGTTCATCAAGAGGCATTTTCTGATTTACTGTACCGGCTCCGCAGTTACAGCCCTTTTCGCAGTTCAAACAGTCAATAAGTTTGTAGGCTGGTGTTTTTCCGGCTTTTATATCTTTTGCAAGATTATCAAGATATAGATAAACATTTGGGAAGCCTTCGATTTTTCTTGTGATTTTACTTATTTCCGGAACATAACGTGCTGCGGTTCTCATAAGTCCGCCAGGAGTTGAATATAAAACTCCGCGTTCTGCAAGAGGATTGTCGTATTCAGTTTTTTTATATCTCGAAAGATTAATTCCGTTTTCTTCAAAATATTTTGAAAGGCTTTTCATTGTAACGACATAATCGCCGAGACCGTTTTCGTCGAATTCCCGTCTTTTTGCAAAACATGGTGAAATAACAGCAACTTTGTGATTTGCATATTCCGGATAAAATACTTTAATCATTCGTACTGTATGAGCCATAGGGCTGTCTGCCGGGCTTAAATATGGCAAAAGCTCAGGATGATAAAGTTCTACCCAGGTTACAAGAGCCGGGCAAGGCTGTGCGATTACAAGCTTTGGATTTGTCTTGATGTGTTCAACATAGCTTTTAGTTGTAAGTTCTGCACCAAAACCAACATCAAAAACGGCTTTTACACCTATTGATTTTAAGTATGTGTTCAATTCAAGGTCTAAGCCTTTAAAGTTTGCTGCTACGGCTGGAGCGACAATCGCAACTAATTTTTCTTTATTCTGCAAAGCTTTGAAGAATGCTTCTGTATCGTCAATTCCGTGGCGTGCATCATGTTCGCAGGCTTCGATACAGTGACCGCATCCAAGGCATAATTCTGGCTTTAAACTTACATAATCGCCTGTCCCGTCATTACACATTTTAGATGGGCAGACAGAAATACATCTGTGGCAATTTACACACTTGTCTTTGTCAACATAAATAACAGGTTTAAGTTCGCTCATGATAAAAAATCCCAATAAAAATTAGTATCATTTTATCACCGATTATAAAAATTTGTTAAATTTTTTGGGAAATGTAGAGAAAAAAGATTATTACAAACTGCTGATAATTGCTTTTAATTCTTCAGTAGTTGTTACAACTTCACGGGAAATTTCAGTTGGTTTCAGAGCTTTTTTGATGTTTTCCGGCATTTCAGGAGTTTCTCCAAGTGTCTGGCGGATAAAATCTTCTGAATACGAAGGATGATCCCGGGAAATAAGTACGGTTGCGTAATCGCCGTCAGAGTTGTTTTTGTGCATTTTTGCAGCAGCGTAGGCTTTTGCTGTGTGGCGGTCTGCGTAGTACCCGTATTTTACAAAAAGTTCTTTTACTGCTTCTTCAACTTGTGCATCTGAAACTGCTTCCGGGAAGATAAAATGTTTCATCATTAACTGATTTGCGCTGAAGATGTCTTCAAGACGTTCAAGATTGAATGCCTTTGAAGGGTCGGAATCTGCCCGGTCTTCAAGTGGAATAATGCTGTCTAAAACAAGAGGATTTCCAGTTAAATCAACAGTAAGATAATTGTTTGCCGGAATTATAAAACCATTTACTGGAAGCGCAAACTGCCAGGCGTAAAGACCGGCAACAACATTGCTGTAATTTCCAGCTGCAAGTGCATAAAAAATATCGCTTCGAACTTTGTTCTTTATGCGTGAGAATGCAAAGGGATAGAAAAATGCCTGCGAAATCAATCGCCCGATATTTACGGTGTTTGCCAAAGTAATATTATTTTTTTCAATAAAACTACGTTCTGCAAAAATTTCTCTGACAAATTTATTGCAATCGTCTTCCGTGCCGTCAATTTCAACAGGATAGATATTTCCGCCGTTCCAGACAAAATCGCTTTCTTCAAGTCCACGAACTGTTCCCTTTGGATAAAGAATTACAGCTTTTAGATTTTTTTTGCCGCGCATGGCTACTGCAAGACTGGCTCCAAGTTCACCTGTTGAAGTGTCCAGAAAAACTGCTTTTTCGCCTTTTAACTGCAAAGTTGTATCCAAAAAAGAAACGAGGTAGGAAATTCCAAAATCCCGGTGAATTCCTGTTGGCCCCTTTGCTAAATCCAAAAGAAACAGAGAATCGCCGAGTTGTTTTATTTCCGGAGAAAAATTGAATGCTTTTGTTGCAATTGTTTCGCAGATAATAGGGCTGAATTCATCATTGATGAACGCAGAGGTTAGCGAACCGGCTATGGATGTAAATGGAGTTGTTTCGTCGGTGTACAAAAGCCAGCGACGTAAATCTTCTGTTTCAAGTGGGACATACATTCCGCCGTCTGGGGGGAGAGGATTTAAAACTGCCTGAAAAAAATCAGCTTCTTTTGATTTATCTCTCGTGCTAACAAATTTCATTATCTCAAATTATACCAAAGCAAAACAAAATCGGCTATAATAATCGTATGAAAAAAGAAATTACGCCCGCACAAAATGTGATTAAAAATGTTTGCAAAGTAAAAAAAGATGAAAGGGTTCTTATTATCGCTAACCCTAAAACAAGCGTGCTTGCAGAAAAACTTTATGAAGCTTCCAACGAAGCTGGCGCCCATACGAGTTTAATATATCAGAATGCAAAAACTTCTTTCGATAATGCAGAAAAGGAAGTTCTTGCGGCAATTGGTTCAAATCCGGATGTGTGTTTTTCGATTTCCGAAATAAAACTTGGAAAGGATCCTGAAGCAGCTGCAAATCCATATAAAAGTGAATCTGGAGAACCATTTACTCATATTTTTGATTATCTTTTGGAAGGAAAAAAATCAATGCGTGCCGTTTGGACCCCTGGAATTACGGAAGATATGTTTGAACGCACTGTGAATATTGATTACAAGGAGCTTTCTGACCGCTGCAAAAAACTCGGCGAATTATTTACCAATGTTGTAAGTGTTCAGGTTTCGGCCCCGGGTGGCACAAATATTACGGTTTCTGTTTTTGGCCGCAGTCTTATGAACGATGACGGAGATTTTTCGGCACCTGGAACCGGCGGAAACATTCCTGCTGGAGAAGTATTTATAAGTCCACTGGTTGGCAAAAGCGAAGGAACCATTGTTTTTGACGGTTCAATGACATTCAGTGATGGAGATTCTATTTTGGAAACTCCAATTACCTGCCGGGTGGAAAAGGGCTATGTTTCGGAAATTACTGGTGGAGTAGAAGCAAAGCGGCTTTTAAAAACAATTACAGAAGCCGAAAATCGTTCAATCGATTACGAAAAGCAAGGAAAATTGCCTGAAGGTCAGGGTGAAGTTTACAGGAAAAATGCCAGAAACATTGGTGAACTGGGAATCGGTTTGAATCCGGCTGCAAGAATCACGGGAAATATGCTGGAAGATGAAAAGGCATTCCATACCTGCCATTTTGCAATCGGCGAAAATTATGATAACGATGCACCAAGTTTGATTCACCTTGATGGAGTTGTTCGAAATCCTACTATTGTTTTGTCCTATGAAGATGGTTCAACAAGAACAGTTTTACAGGATGGAGTGCTTCAGCTTTAAAATATAAACTCATTTGCAAATCCTTCCGATAAATGAATTGGAAGGTTGTAAATGAGAAAACCAATCGCTTTAATTTTAGATTATCTTACAGTAACACTGCTTTGTATTGTGGCAGGTATATTCTTCTTTACGCAGTATTTTAATTCTCTTACTTTAGTTGCGGGAAAAAGTATTGATTTTTCTGCTGACATAATTGCTTACGGACTTTTTGAAACTCTGCCTTTAATTTTCCTCTTCATTGCAATGTTCGTAATTTTTTATAAAATCCGGCATTTAAGTTCACCTGTTTCAAGCCTGATTACTTTTTCTGTTCTTATGGCTGTTACCTGGTTCTGTTTCTTTCCGTTTACACTTGTTCTTAAAGAAAATGTTTATTCAATGCTCACACCGCTGGAAACCCTGGAAAATAAAAATGAACTTTCTGGCGGATATTTCCGTACTATAGACGGGAAAATATATTATTTTGTCACCGATACCAAAGATGATATTGCAGATGTTTTTAAGTTGTTTGACAATGGACGGCCTAATTCCTATGCAGACCGGGATTTTATCCGTATAAATTCAACACTTTCAGAAGAAGTCGGTGCATATAAAGATCCGATAATTAAGGCGGCATCTCCAGATATTCCATTTAGAATTGATGAAATTTTTCATACCCTGAAGCAGTCCGCAGCTTTCGCCTGGGAAAACGGCCTTATTGCCTGGCTGTGTTTTTGTTCCATTGGATATGCACTTGCTTCACTTTATTGCTTTATCAGAATTAGTTCCTGGAAGCTTCTGAATTTTTACTGGGTATCCTTTTTTACAACCTTTGTTCTGTGGTTTAACTTTTTCTACTTTCAGCCTGAATTTGATTTTGTCCGCACTGCGCTTTCAAAATTATTCTACGAAGGCGGACGTCTTTCATATTTTACAGAAAGGCAGATTCCTCTACCGTTAACCTGCATGAATCTGTTGTTTGCTGTGATAATGACTGTTATTGGAATTGTAAAAGCAACTTCTAAAAAGAGAGGACGATAATGAAAGTAAGCAGAATACACATCGTTTCTATCAGTTTTGCAATAATTTGCTTTTTAGGTGCCATAATTTATGGTTTCTGTGGAATCGAAATTCCTAATATTTTGTCGGATAGTGTAAAAAGTTATAAATTATTGTCCGGCGTAAAAACATATATTTTGATTTTGCCGGTAGTTCTTTTTGCAAGTGCTATGATTGGCTGGGCTTTGGATTTTGGAGAAAAAGCTTCGAACAGCAGATTAAGATTTTCTGCGGCAATGTTTGAACGACTTAAGCAGGTGTTTATTAATTCTCTGATTTTTATTTTTATAATTGAACTCTGCACAGAAGTTTTTAATCCTCTAATCGAAAAGAAACTCCAGATGTACGAAAATCTTCCGTCTATCATGCTTGAATATCAGAATTCTGCGGAAAATCTGTACAAGAATCAGAATTATGAACTTGCATATCGATACGCCCGCCTTGCAAGTGGTATTAATCCAAATAATCAGAAGAATAAGGATCTGCTGTTTAAAACAGAATCAGCTTTGGATGAAAAAGCAAAGCTTTCTAAAAGTTTGGTTCAGTCTATGAATGAACTTACTTTTGGGAAAGATTATCTTGAAAAGCCAAAAGAAAAGGTTGCTGTTCCTGCAGAACCGTTTGAAACCTATAAACTTTTACAGACTGCCAAAAAATGCCGTGATCAGGAAGACTGGTTTGGAGCTCATTATTATGCGCAGGAAGCACTGAAACTGGCTTCTTCAAAAGATTTGAATGTTACGGAATGTAAACAACTTGCTGCAGATGCCTGGAATAAACTTACCAGTGCCCAGATTTTCAAAACTACCGAAGAGCAGAAAATTTTTGCAAAAAAAATAGAAGGCTATACGGCACTTGTAAACGAAGATTTTATTCATTCATATTATGTGTTCAATACGCTTTCTGTAACATCAAAGGCTCTTTCCCTGGATTCTGATGTTGTGCGCTATCTTCGCATTTCTGAACAGGCTCTGGATAATCAGTGTTTTTATTACGACGAAACATTCAATCTGCAGGGCTATGAAACTGCAAATAATGTCTATTTTAAAATTAAGAACAAGATTAACGGCACAACGAGTGTATATTTTATCCGTGGTGTTGCTTCAAAAGGTACTGCTGCAAATATGATTCAGTATCTGCGCGGTTTAACTGTGGTAACACTTTCACCTAAAGATGTATATCTTTCTGGTATTTATGTGCCATATGCAAAGATGAAAAATATTGAAACGACTTACATCGATGATGAGATTCTAGATACATTTGGTCTTTCTAAAAAAGATAAAAATATTCCAATGATTCTTTTGAATTCAATTGATCGTAATTTGGAAGGAATTAATTATGGCCCGATTACGATTGGTGGTATTGAACGCGCTCATGATCGCGGTTATTTGATTTTGCCGATACCTTATGACGAATTTAACCAATTAAAAGAAGCTTCTTTGGGACCGCAATCGATGTCTTTGCCAACTCTCGTTGATTTTTATCAGACTGCTGATAATTACGGTTTTTCCGGTGAAGCATATGGTCAGTCTCTTATAAACCGGCTTTTTTATCCGTTTTTCATTCTGCTTATGTTCATTGTTGCCGGAATCGGTGCCTGGCATTTCCGTGTAAATGAAAACACAATTTTTAAGTTCCACTGGGTTTACATTTTCCCGGCACTCTGTCCGCTTATTGCCGTAATTTTAAGTCTTTCGCAGAGTTTCTTCCGCTTTATGAATTTCAGCCTTTTAGGTTCTTTTGGAAGAGAATACGCAATACCGGTAGGACTTTTGGTTTATATGGCGCTGATATTTATCGCCGGCTTCAGTTTTATGGCAGGACGGAATACTGGTAATAAATAGCTTGAATGCCGAGTTTATGAACACTTCAGTAAAATTGGCTTCCAGTCGCAAAGCAATGATGTTAAAACGTGAGCTAGCTCACTACACGCTGTTCATGGCAAAGGAACTTATAAAAACGTCGCTCACGCGACGGCCCATAAACAGAGTGTTTTCACATCATCACTCCGCTCCTTCGCGCCAATTTTAATTAATACTATAAAAACTCGGCATTCAGTTTATGTAAATAACCGCTGGATTGCGTTTTCCATGCCGGGAACACCATCTTTTACAAGTCTGCTGATCCACGGACGCGCCACAAGGCATTTTGTGGCGCCAAGTTGTTTTGCAACCTGAACATCTCGCTTCTTGCGGATACCGCCGTCCACCCATATTTCTCCGACATAATCTTTCAGTTCTTCTGCGTATCTTGAAAGAAATTCTGCAGTGCTTCCTTCTGTGGTTTCAACGCGTCCGCCATGATTTGAAATAACAATGATTTCAGGTTTTACTTCTTTGCAAACTTCAATATCTTCTTTTGTAAAAATTCCTTTAAGCATTAGTGGAAGTTTTGCATAGTTCCGCAATTCTTCAATCTGTTCTTTTGATTTACGTTCTAGTTTTGCCTGGTTTCGCATAGTTTCGATGTTAAAGGCGTCGATATCCATTCCAATCGCAATTGCTTTGTCCCGGATAAAATCTATGCGCTTATACAATTTTCCATTCGGATACGGTTTCAGAAAAAAATACGCCCTTTCATTCAACTGAGCGATTGCTTCTGTGCCGAGCTTTAATTTTTCGTCCGGAGCGCCGTCTCCTACGCACAAAGTGATTCCTGCATTTTTTGCGGCTGAAAAATAATTGATATAAAAATCTGATTCGTTTTCAAAGCCGATATTCTGAACCGCTCCTGTTACCGGCGCAATACCAAGGTCGTTCTTTGTAACAGGAATAGATTCATCTGCGGCAAAATTATCCCACGAGGAACAATTTAAAATAAAGTTCCGGCTGTTGTTTACGCCTCCCATTCCAGGAAGTTCGCCAACACAGCCGAGGCCTTTGCATTCAGCACAGAAACGGCATTTAAAATCGCCATTGAAAAAAGTATTAGTCGCCAAAACAGATTCCTACAGAACGACCTTCTTTGATTAGAGGATCATCGACTGGAATATTTCGTACTTTTCCGGCACAGGTGTCAAGCGGAACAGGAACAATCTTGTTGTCTTTCATTGCAACTAATTTGCCAAAATTGCCTTCAGCAAGGAAATCTGCTGTTGCGGCTCCAAACTGGGTTGCAAGTACACGGTCGATGGCGCTAGGAGTTCCGCCACGCTGTAAATATCCCAAAACTGAAGTTCGGCTTTCAAGTCCGGTTGCTTCTTCCAGTTCCTTTGCAACTCTGTAACCGATTGACTGCTGCATTTCGGCTCTGGCTTTTTTGAAAGCCTTTTTGTCAAGTTTTGCTTCTTCAACAGAAAGAGCGCCTTCTGCTACAACAACGATAGAGAATTCTTTTCCATGGTCGCGGCGAGCAAGAACATTTTTTGCAACGGATTTAATGTCATACGGAATTTCTGGGATAAGACATACATCTCCACCACCGGCAATAGCAGAATGTAACGCCAGCCATCCGGCTTTGTGCCCCATTACTTCTACAACCATTACGCGGCTATGGCTATGTGCTGTTGTGTGAATGCGGTCAATTGCTTCTGTGGCAACGTCAACTGCAGTGTGAAAACCGAAGGTGATGTCTGTTCCAACGATATCGTTATCAATTGTTTTTGGAAGCCCGATTACATTGAGTCCTTCTTTTGCAAGAAGACTTCCCGTTGTATTTGTTCCGTTTCCGCCCAAAACAACAAGTGCATCTAGCTTCCATTTTTTATAATTTTTCTTAATTGCTTCGATAGGTAAAAGACCAGTTTCCGGGTTTGCCACTGGATTTTTAAATGGTTTTTCGCGGCTTGTTCCTAAAATTGTTCCTCCGCGGGCTATGATTCCAGAAATTGTTTCAGCAGTGATAGGAAAACAGTCTCCGTTTATCAATCCACGGTAGCCGTTTCGAATTCCCACGATTTTCATTCCATAATTAATCATTGCAGAACGACAAATTCCACGAATCGCAGCATTTAATCCTGGTGCATCTCCACCTGAGGTTAAAATTCCAAATGTTTTTACAGCAGTCTTTTTCATGCCTGTTATTATATCCGACAAAATTGTATACGGGCAAGAATTTTGTAATATTGACTATAATTTCTACAAAAGTTATTATTTTCTATAATATTCTATACTTTCCATAAATGGAGTAAATAAATGGCTACAAAGTATGTTTACTTTTTTGGTAACGGGGATGCAGAAGGCGACGAATCAATGCGCCCAATCCTCGGTGGTAAAGGTGCTAACCTTGCTCAGATGGCAAAGGCTCCTTTGAGTCTTCCAGTTCCACCTGGATTCACAATTTCTATTGACGTTTGTCAGGAATACTACAAGTTGGGAAGAAAATACCCAGCTGATCTTGATGCACAGGTAAATGAATACCTTAACAAGCTTGAAACAGTATTCGGCAAGAAACTTGGTGACGAAAATGATCCACTTCTCGTATCAGTTCGTTCTGGTGCTGCTGAATCTATGCCAGGTATGATGGATACAATCCTTAACCTCGGTCTTAACGATAAATCAGTTGTTGGTCTTGCTAACAAAACAAATAACCCACGTTTCGCATGGGACGCTTACCGCCGCTTTATCCAGATGTTCGGTAACGTTGCTATGG
Organism: uncultured Treponema sp.; assembly: GCA_946185185.1. GTDB lineage: Bacteria > Spirochaetota > Spirochaetia > Treponematales > Treponemataceae > Treponema_D. The sequence continues at coordinate 17,290 of CAMHIV010000016.1, forward strand.
GCGTAGACCATGACAAATTCGAAGCAATTATCGACGAAGTAAAAGCTATTCGTGGCATTAAAGAAGATACAGAGCTTACAACAGAAGAACTTCAGACAATTGTAGCTAAGTACAAAGAAATGTACAAAAAAGAAAAGGGAGAAGACTTCCCTCAGAATCCTAAGGATCAGATGTGGGCTGCTATCGGCGCTGTATTCGGTTCTTGGATGAACGAACGTGCTATCATTTACCGCAAACTTAACAACATTGATGAAAATGTTATTAAGGGAACAGCCGTTACAGTAATGGCAATGGTATTTGGTAACATGGGTGAAACATCAGGTACTGGTGTTGCATTCTCTCGTGACCCATCTACTGGTGAAAACCACTTCATGGCTGAATACCTCATCAACGCTCAGGGTGAAGACGTAGTAGCTGGTATCCGTACTCCAATGGATATCTCTGCTCTCGAAAAACAGCAGCCAGAAATCTTCAAAGAAATCTCTACAATCCGCAACCGCCTCGAAGAACACTATCGCGATATGCAGGATATGGAATTCACTGTACAGGAAGGAAAACTCTTCATGCTCCAGTGCCGCAATGGTAAGAGAACTGGTCCAGCAGCTGTAAAGATGGCTGTAGACATGGTTGCAGAAGGAATGATCACAAAAGAACAAGCTCTTCTCCGCGTTAAGCCAGATCAGCTTGATCAGCTCCTCCACCCACAGTTCGACGCTAAGGCTCTTAAGTCAGCTAAACCTTTGGCTTCTGCTCTTAACGCTTCACCAGGTGCTGGTTGTGGTCAGATCGTATTCACTGCTGACGAAGCTGTAGAATGGGACAAAGCTGGTAAGAAGGTTATCCTTGTTCGTAAGGAAACTTCTCCAGATGATATCGCTGGTATGTATGTTGCTCAGGGTATCTTGACTTCAACTGGTGGACGTACATCACACGCTGCTGTAGTTGCTCGTGGTATGGGTACACCTTGTGTATGTGGATGTTCAGACGTTGTATTCAACGGAAGCGGAAAAGTAACAATCGGTGGTAAGGCATTCAAGAAGGGTGACTTCATTTCTATCGATGGTTCAACAGGTAAAGTTTACGGTGAAGTAATTCCTGTAACTCCAGCTGCTGTTTCTGGCGACCTCGAAACATTCCTTGGTTGGGCTGACGAAGTACGTGCTAACTCAGTTCGCACAACTCCATCTGGAAAAACTGTTAAGGGATTCGAAGTTCTTGCTAACGCTGAACAGAACGAAGCTCCACAGGCATTCCGCTTTGGTGCTGCTGGTATCGGTCTTTGCCGTACAGAACACATGTTCTTCGAAGAACCAAAACTTACATCATTCCAGAAGATGATTATTTCTGACTCAACTGAAGAAAGAAAGGCTAACCTTGCAGAAATTCTTCCACTTCAGCAGAAAGACTTCTACAATATCATTAAGACAATGGAAGGACGCGCTGTAACAATCCGTCTTCTTGACCCACCACTTAATGAATTCGTTCAGGCTGAAACACCTGCTTTGGCAAAAGCTTTGGCTAAGAAACTCAAGGTAAAGGTAGACTTCATCAACAAGAAGTATGCTGAACTTAACGAACACAACCCAATGCTTGGTCACCGTGGTTGTCGTCTCGCTATCACATATCCAGAAATTTACGAAATGCAGGTTGAAGCAATCGCTTTGGCTACTGCTCAGGCTGAAAAAGAAGGTCTTAAGCACGATGTTCGTATCATGATTCCTAACGTAACAACAGCTAACGAATTGAAACAGATTCGTGCTCAGGCAGAAGCTGTAATCGCTAAGGTTAACGAATCACAGAAGACTTCATTGAAGTTCCAGATTGGTTCTATGATCGAATTCCCACGTGCAGCTGCTACAGCTAACGCTATTGCAGAAGTTGCAGACTTCTTCTCATTCGGTACAAATGACCTTACACAGACAACATTCGGCTTCAGCCGTGATGACTACTCTAAGTTCATCGATTCTTACCTGGATCAGAAGGTTCTCCTCCAGGATCCATTCAAGACTTTGGACGAAGACGGTGTTGGTGTAATGATCGGTCTTGCAGAAGAAAAGGGACGTTCAGTTAAGGCTGACCTTCACCTTGGAATCTGTGGTGAACACGGTGGTGACCCAGCTTCTATCGCACTCTGCTACAAGCTCGGTTTGAACTACGTATCATGTTCTCCATTCCGCGTACCAGCAGCTCGCTTGGCTGGAGCTCAGGCTGTAATAAAATCTAATAAATAAATAGTTAGTTTTTAATTTCAGAAGGTCTTCTCAGAAATGGGAAGGCCTTTTTTTATGCCTGAGCTTCAGCCACCCTGCCGGGCTGCCGCCAGATAAATCTGGCGAGACGAATTTACGGATAAGCCTAAAAAACTTGCCACTGGCAACTTTTTTTTAACGGCTTTCCGATTTTAGTCAGGAGCACAGGCAGTAATTAAATGCGCAAAATAGGAAATCCGTTAAAACAGAGCCGAATAGGGTCGGTTTAGGATTTACTTACTAATCGCGCTCGCTCAAGCTGTGCTTGAGCGCTAACAAATAAATTAAGTTAGTTTTCAAATAACGGAATGAAGGGGTCTTCATAGAAATATGGAGACCTCTTTTTTTTTTACTCGTTCGATGAATCGAGCTCGGAGCCATTTTTAAGGAAGAACCTAAAGCAACCCTTTCGGCTTGCTTTTTAACGGTTCTGCTATTATTGGCTCCTCAGTAATGATGAAGTGCACCCCAATTATTGGACACTTTAACTAGGCTGATTTTAAGGACTGATT